>JANOJK010000714.1:0-2500 GCA_031408165.1 Acidobacteriota bacterium
CCCCCGATATCCCCCGAGCACCCCGTGAACCCCCGCGAACCCGGAGAACCCCGAGAACCCCGAGAACCCTGAGAACCCTGAGAACCCTGAGAACCCTGAGAACCCCGAGAACCCCGAGAACCCCGAGAACCCCGAGAACCCCGAGAACCCTGAGAACCCCGAGAACCCTGAGAACCTCGAGAACCTCCTATAATCTTCAAGTCTTGAAAATCTATACCAAGACTGGCGACGGCGGCGACACCGGACTTTACGGCGGGACCCGCGTGTCGAAGGCCGATCCACGCGTAGCGGCCTACGGGGACGTCGACGAGCTCCACGCGTACCTCGGTCTCTCGCGCGCGACGCTCCTCCAGTCCGGCGAGGCGGAGCTCGCGGCGATGCTGGAGCGCATCCAGCGGGATCTCTTCGGGCTGGGTGCGCGGCTGGCGGATCCAGGGCACAGGATCGCGGAGCGCGTGACGAAGGCCGCGGTGACGGCGAACGACGTGACGCGGCTCGAGGGATGGATCGACGGGCTGGAGGCCACGCTCCCGCCGCTCGCGCGTTTCATCCTCGCGGGGGGCTCGGAGGGGGGCGCATCGCTGCACGTCGCGCGCACGATCTGCCGCCGCGCCGAGCGCGCGATGGTGGCGCTCCTCGCCGCCGAGAAGGGCGCGTTCGAACCGGACCTCCTGATCTACATCAACCGCCTGTCCGACCTCCTCTTCGTGATGGCGCGGCGGGCGAATCAGCGCGCGGGAACGCCGGAAATCGAGTGGTGAACCGCGAGCTCGCGGGCGCTTACGCCTACTGCGAGCGGCTGGCGCGGTCGCACTACGAGAACTTTCCCGTCGCGTCTCACCTCCTGCCGGCGCGCATGCGCCCGCACGTCGCCGCCGTCTATGCCTTCGCGCGCCTTGCCGACGACATGGCCGACGAAGGGGACCGGCCCGCGGCCGACCGCCTCGCCGACCTCGACGCGTGGGACGCCTGCCTGAACGCGGCGGCCCTCGGCGCCGTGCAGCGCGGCGAGCCGCATGCGGAAGTCTTCCTGGCCCTGCGCCACACGATCGACGAGTGCCGTCTCCCCGTCGAGCTCCTGCACGATCTGATCAGCGCCTTCAAGCAGGACGTCATCGTCACGCGATACGCGACCTGGGACGAGGTCATGGATTACTGCCGCCGATCCGCCAACCCGGTCGGCCGTCTGGTGCTGCGCATCGCCGGATACAATCGCGCCGAGCTCGACGCGGCGTCCGACGCGGTGTGCACGGCGCTGCAGCTCACGAATTTCTGGCAGGATCTGGAGATCGACTGGGCCAGAGGGCGGTTGTACGTTCCCGCGTCGATCTGGAAGGCCGCCGGCGCCCTCGAGAGCGACCTGAGTGCGCGGCGGCTGACACCCGCCTGGCGCGCGGCGCTGACGGACGTCGCCGGGCGGACGCGGGACCTGTTTCAGGCCGGCGCCCCCGTGGCTGACGGCGTGCGCGGACGGCTTCGCTGGGAGCTGCGCGCGACGTGGCTTGGCGGAAGCCGGATTCTGGATAAGCTGGAGGCGGCCGGGTTCGACGTCTTCGCGACGCGGCCCGCTCTTGCCGCGAAGGACGTTCCCGCGATCCTGTGGCGCGCCGCCACATGGACCAGGCACCCCGGATCAAGGGACCAGGGCACCTTGGACTGATTTGGGCCGAGATACCAGCTTCTACTACTCGTTCCTGGTGCTGCCAGCCGACAAGCGGCGCGCGATGGTTGCCGTGTGGGACTTCTGCCGCGCGGTGGACGATGCGGTCGACGAGGCGGAGGGAGCGGACGCCGCGGCCCAGGTCACGCGCTGGCGCGAGGAGCTGGCGCGGTGCTTCGACGGCGGCACGCCCGAAACGCCGCAGGGGCGGGCGCTCCAGCCGTTGATCGGCGCCTTCAGCCTGCCGCGTTCCGCCTTCGACGCGCTGATCGAAGGGGTCGAGATGGATCTCCACACCACCCGCTACGCGACCTTCGCTGATCTGTATCAGTACTGCACCCGGGTCGCGTCGGCGGTCGGCCTCTTGTGCGTGGAGATCTTCGGTTACAGGGATCCGGCGTCGCGGGACTATGCGATCGAGCTCGGCGTCGCGCTGCAGCTCACCAACATCCTTCGGGACGTGCCCGGCGATCTGGAGCGGGGCCGCGTGTACATTCCGTGCGAGGACATGACGCGGTTTGGCGTCAGCGACGGCGTTCTCGGCGCCGAAGCCGCCCACGCCGGCCACGGCGTGCAGTCGCCCGCCGTCAAGCAGTTGCTGGCGTTCGAGGCGCAGCGGGCGCGCGATTACTACCGCCGCGCCGACGCCACGCTGCCGCGGACCGACGCCCGCCGGCTGGTCGCCGCGCGGATCATGGGGGCCATCTACCGCGGCATCCTCGACCGCATCGAGGCCGCGGACTACGACGTCTTCACCCGCGTGATCCGCGTCCCGCGCCCGCGCCGCGCCCTCATCGCCGCCACGACATGGGCGAAGACCGCGATAACCGGTCGTTGACG
>JANOJK010000725.1:0-9534 GCA_031408165.1 Acidobacteriota bacterium
GGACAGCGCGAGGCCATCGCCGATCGCCGTCTGCCCTTCGCCCTGCAGCAGCTTGTCGTCGACGAAATCGATGTAGTGCAGCAGGTACTCGTGATCGAAGGTGAGCGGACTGATCACGTAGGGATTGTCGGAGAAGACGACCAGCCCGATCCGATCGTCGCGCCTGGTCCTGACGAACGTCTTCACGGCGTCCTTCACGGCATCCATTCGGGTACGTCCGCCCGCCAGTGTCGAGGTCCGCTGGGTGGTCTGCGCGGATCCCATCTCCTCCTGCATGCTCGACGACAGATCGAGCAGCAGGACGATGTCGAGCCCCTTCGACTGGATGTCCGCCTGCGAGTACGGGATGACGGGCTGCATGAGCGCGAGCCCTGCGAACACCGCCGCAACCGCCAGGACGACGAACGGCAGGCGCCTGAATACGGACGCGCGGTACGGCGCGCCACGGCGGGGCAGGACGGCCGTGAAGGCCGCAAATCGCCACGGCACGCGCCATTTCAGCAGCGCGACGGCCGTGAAGGCCGCGGCGAGCCACAGCGCGTACTCCGGGTGCAGGAACCGCATGGCTACCGCGCCCCGAGCACCTGCTCAGCGGATGAGAGCGCCTCGCGGCAGGCCTGCGCGGACGGGAGCGCGTGCGGCGGGCCGTAGCGTGCCGCATCGCACGCAACGAGCAAGCTGGTCACCGACTCCCGCCGGGCGCGGCCGCCGGCGACCTCAAGCGCCGCATCCACCTCCGCGGCCGTGAGGCCCGGCGCCGGCACTCCAGACGTCTCGGCCAGATGCTGCCGCACTGCGGTGCTGATTTCGTCGTAGGCCTTGCGTCGATCGTCCTCCGTCGTGACGTCCAGAGAGCGTAGTCGCTCGAGCGTCGCGCTATGATCCAGCCGAGCCTGGCGCGCGGACCGGCGGCGCGTCTTGCGCGACCGGCGGCGCAGAAACGCCAGTCCCACGAACACCGCAGGCGCGAGCGACACCACGACGAGCGCCAGGCCGATCGACTTCGTGCGCGCGAGGATCGGATGACGGGACGGCCCGCCCCGGCCGTCACGCAGCGCGTAGGTGGGCTGGTCCGGCAGCGTGCTGCGGAGCGCGATGGCGGCCCCGGGCACCTGCACCTCACCCGTGGGCGCAATGTCCTGCAGCGGCTGCCCGGGCCGCCGCGCGTAGTAGCGCGCCGCCAGCGGTTCGATCGAGAGGGACGGCACGTCCACGCGATACGTCGTCAGCACGTAGCGCAGCCGGTACGTCGTGCGCTCCGACGCGTCAACGGTCGTGGTCGTGTCGCTGCTCAGCACGTCCAGGCCGTTGACCCGCAGCTTCTCCTTCGCAAGGTCGTCGAGCAGGATTTCCACGCCGCGGGCGCAGACGATGTCGACCGAGTAGGTGAAGCGATCGCCGACCCAGATGGCCGTTCGATCCACCGACGCGCGGACCTGCACGGGAGGGACGGCGGGCTCTTCCCGCGGGGTTGGCCTGTTCTGTGCGTCTGCCGCCCGGCACATCAGGACGAGTCCCGCGAACGCGAGCAAGCCGAGCGGAAGACGGCGGATCACGCTTTTCTCCTGGCGAAGAGCGACAGCAGGGGCAGGACGGGGCTCCCGGTCGTCGGTACGAACACGTGGTCCATGGGGACCCGGTAAAAGTCGCGCGCGAGGCGCTCGCGCCGCTCGCGGATCGCGTCGGCGTAACGCGCGCGGGACTGCCGGCCGAGGCCGGCCGACAGGCGCCGGCCCGACTCCACGTCGCGGAGGTGCAGGTAGCCGCTGCCCGCGGGCAGTTCCGTCTCCGCGCGATCCTCCGGAACGACCGCCACGACATCGTGCTTGTGCGCCAGGTGCGCGAGCTCCGGGCTCCCCAGCACGTCGTCATCCGTGACGAAGTCCGACACGATGAAGATGAGGCTCATGCGCTTCAGCGTGAGCGCGAGGTGTCGCACCAGGGGCAGCATCAGTGTCTTTGACGATGACGGCTTCAGGGCCCACGCCTGTTCGAGCACCGACCACGCGGCGGCGCGAGTCCGCCGGGGCTGCGTCGAGAGCAGCACCTTCTCGGCGAACGCCACGAACCCCGTATTGATCTGATCCGACAAGGCGGAGAAGAGGAGCGAGCCGGTGATGAACGTCATCGCTTCGCGCTTCGAATGACGGGTCGTACCGAGCGACATGGAACGTGACACGTCCATCGCGACCATGACGTTCATCTCGCGCTCCGCGTGCGTGTGGCGCACGAACGGCGCGCCCATCCGCGCGGTCACGTTCCAGTCGATCCGGCGGACGTCGTCCCCCGGCCTGTAGGGCTGGTGCTCGTCGAAGTCGAACCCCGGGCCGCGCAGCGGACTCTGGTAGGTCCCGACCCGCTGGTTGCGGATCTTCCGGCCGGTGAAGACCTCGATGTACCGAAGCTCCTTGATCACGTGCTCGGGGATCATGGAATCGGCACGGCCGTGAGGAGGTCCAGGAGGATGGCGTCCGCGTCCACGTTCTCCGCCTGCGCGCGCACCGTGCGCGCAATCCGGTGGCGCGCGGCGTCGCAGAAGATCTCTTTCACGTCTTCCGGCAGCAGCCAGGTTCTGCCGTGGAGGAACGCGGTCACGCGGCTGAGCGCCAGCAGGTGCTGGTACGAGCGGGGCGAGATGCCGAGCTGGAGCATGTCGCGCAGGTCCGCGCGCCCGACGCTGCCGGGATCCCGCGTGGCCCGGCCGAGCCGGACGATGTACTCGAGGATCTTCGGGTCGATGTACACGGTCGCATGGATGAACTCGCGCAGCACATGGACGTCCGACGGCGACACCCGCCGTTCGATCGTCGTCTGGTTCATGCGCACCTGCAGCATCTCGACTTCTTCGCCGGCGCTCGGATAGCCGACGCGCAGCATCATCGAGAAGCGGTCCAGCTGCGCCTCGGGCAGCGTGTACACCCCTTCCTGCTCCACCGGATTCTGGGTCGCCAGCACCCAGAAGGGGTCGTCCAGCGGGAACGTCGTGTCGGCCAGGGTCACCTGCCGCTCCTGCATCGCCTCGAGGAGCGCGCTCTGCGTCTTGGGGGTCGCGCGGTTGATTTCGTCGGCCAGGAGAATGTTCGTGAAGACCGGCCCCTGCTCGATGCGGAACGTCGACGTCTTGGCGTCGTAGACGCGCGTGCCGAGGATGTCGGCCGGCAGCAGGTCCGGCGTGAGCTGCACGCGCTGGAACTTCGCCGAGATCGCCTGCGCCAGCGTGGTGGCGGTCAGCGTCTTGGCGACGCCGGGCACTCCCTCGAGCAGGAGGTGCCCGCACCCCGATCGCGCGCGTCCCTTCGACACCGCGTACGGAATCGCGGCGAAGAGCGCCGTCAGCATCCGCCGGACGAGCGTGTGCTGCCCGACGATGACCTTGGCGATTTCGTGTTCGAGCCCGGTGATGATCTCCCCGGCCGCCTGGGCGTTCAACGCCTGTTGTTCCATCATAGGTAGAGCCACAGGGCCCCGAGCGCCGCCGCCGCCAGGGTCAGCGCCGCCGGGTACAGGTCCCGGTATTCCGTCGTGCTCCGCCAGCCCACGAGCCTGCGCTCCCCCTGCTCGATCTCGTGCAGCGCGCGCGTCAGATCCCCGCCGGTCCGCGATCGCAGGTACCGCCCGCCGGTGCTGCTCGCCAGCTGCCGGAGCGTCGACTCGTCGAATCGGGTGCGGACGATGCGTCCGCCTTCGTCGCGCAGCGGAATCTCCCGTCCGTCGGGCTGCATCTCGGGCACCGGCACTTCCTCGTCCGACCCGATGCCGATGCTGTTGATGCGGTGACCTTCCTGGCGATACACCGCCAGCTGCCGGTTCAGCTCGTTGCCGTAGTCCTCGCCGTCCGAGAGCAGGACGAAAATCTTGCGGGTCTTGCGGTCGTCCTTCCGGGCGACCTCCAGCGCGTTCTTCAGGGCCGCGCCGATGTTGGTCCCGAGGAACGTCTGCGGATCGTGCTCGATCCAGTCCAGGTAGAAGGCCACTGTGTCGAGATCGCGCGTGAGGTACGACAGGATCAGCGAGCTGTTCGCGAAGCCCACGAGCCCGACGCGGTCGATGTTCTCGGGTTTGTCTTTGAGGAACGTGCGGATCTCTTCGGTCGCGCGGGAGAACCGCGACGGCGCGACGTCGTGGGCCCGCATGGAGGCCGAGCGGTCGAGCATGATCACGAGATCCTCGCGTTCGTACTGCGGGGTCCGTGTCGTCAGCCGGGCCTGGGGCCGGACCAGCGCGAACACCAGCGACCCGCCCGCGAGAAGCGTGAGCGCGACGATCGCCGCTTCGTGCGCCCACGTGGAGCGCCGCGAGAGCGGCCGGAACCGCACCGACACCGGGGTCAGGCGACGCTGGCGCCGCAGGTAGAGATAACGGACCGTGCACGCCGCCAGGAGCAGCGGCAGGATCTGCCACCACGGCGCGAACTCCGGGCGGAGGAACCTCACTCCGCTAGCCGGTCCGGCGAGGCGGCTTCGCGCCCGCAGTGGGTGGCCGGAGCAGCAGCATCATCTGCTTCGGCGGCGTGTTGGGCTGCTTGCGGAGGGCCGACGCGAGCCGCGTCGTCAGCTCGAAGTCGAACTTGGTGTCCCAGTCGTCTGGTGACGCTTCGATCGCCTTGCGGAACTCCTCCTCGGCGCGGCTCAGCCAGCCGAGGCGGGTCTCCGGCGCGTCCTCGACGATCGCTTTCTGGAACAGCGCGCACGCAGACCAGAAGTTCGGCTGCGCCGCCGCCGGCGCCTTCTGCGCGAGGTCGATCACCTCGTCGTAGCGCTTCAACCTGTAGAGGGCGAGGAGATGGCTGCCGACCGCGCGGGTGTGTTCGATCGGCAGCAACTGCTTCATCGCGGGGACCGCATCGAAGCGCGCCCCCGCGATCTGATAGCCGCTGACCGCCTGCTCGTAGCGGCCGTCCGCGAGCGCGGCGTCGGCGGCTTCGAGCGGCGCCGTCCACCGCGCGTAGCCGATCAGGACTGCACCGGCGGCGAGGAGAACGACGACGACTGTCGTTGCGAAGGCTCTCACTGCCCGACGATTCTACCGCGTGCCGCCCGGAGCCGCCTTCGGGTGGGTTCGGGGTCAGACCAGGGTCAGACCTAGGCTAGCCGGCTGATGAAAAACGCGAAGCTGCCAAGGCAGAAGGCACAAGGCAGAAGGCAGGACACTGAGATCGCGCCGCAAATCTACATGCTCTGCATTTTGCCTTCTACCTTTTGCCTTCAGGTTGGCACTTTTTCAGCAACCTGCTAGGTTTGACCCCGGTCTGACCCCGGGGAGGGGACTCTATCCCTTTCTTCTGCCGAGCAGCGCGAACAGGCCGATGACGATGACGGCGGCGATGACGATGCCGACCCAGAAGCCGGCTTTGAAGATGCCCGCGACCGCGGAGCAGCCCGCCATGGTGACCGCCAGCAGCACGACGAGCAAGACACGCGTTCCCAAACTCAACATTAGCCCTCCATCCAGGCTGATCCATTCACGGATCGTGCCGGAGCGGCTTGCGCCTTGCGTGTAAGTCAGCGGATGGAGGGGTTCGATCGCAGCATCCTCGAGCACACGGCGCATCGTCCGTGGCCGATGCCGTCGCGGCCATGGATCATGACCCAGACCTGGAACGATCTGCTGTTCGCGCACTGGCCCGTGGATGGCGGGCGGCTCCGGACGCTGGTGCCTGCGGCCTTCGCACTCGATCTGTTCGAGGGCCGGGCCTGGGTGGGAATCGTCCCGTTTCACATGACCAACGTGGCGCCGCGGTTCGTGCCGGCGCTGCCGTGGGTGTCGGCCTTTCCCGAGCTCAACGTGCGTACCTATGTCACGGTGGGCGGCAAGCCCGGGGTGTTCTTCTTCAGCCTCGACGCGGGTAGCGCGATCGCGGTGGCGGCCGCGCGGGCGCTGCTCAACCTTCCTTACTACTCCGCCGACATGACGATCGGCACCGCGGAGGGGACCGTCGCCTGCTCGAGCCGCCGCCAGTCCGCGCCCGCCGCGGAATTCGCCGCGCGCTACCGCGGCCAGGGCGATCGCAGTCCGTCGCCGCGCGGCACGCTGGAACACTTCCTCACCGAACGCTACTGCCTCTACGCCGTCGACCATTCGTTCCACGCTTACCGGCTCGACATCCATCATCCGCCATGGCTGCTCGAGTCCGCCGAAGCGGAGATCACGCGCAACACGATGGCCGACGCCGCGGGTCTCCGCCTGCCGTCGATGGCGCCGCTGCTCCACTTCTGCCGGCGGCAGGACATGGTGTGCTGGGCGCCGAAACGGCTCTGATCCCTGTTTCGTAATGTGCCGTTTGTCGTTCGGGTTGCCAGGCATGAATCCGATATAAGGTGACGTCGTGCGCCACGTCGCCGCCGCCGCCCTGACAGTTGCCGCCGGGATGCAGGCGGCCGGCCCGAAACCCTCCGCTCCGGCACAGGCGCGGCCCGGCGACGGCGTTCGGGGCTGCCTGGACGAATGGCGCGCCGCCGCCGCGATGTTGAAAAGGCGACGCCGTTGACGCTGCTGTGCATCGCGACCTATCGCAAAGGGGACGACTTCCTCCGCGAGTGCCGCCGGCAGGCGTGCCGCGTGCTGCTCCTCACGGAAGAGAAGCTGCGCGACGCCGACTGGCCCCGCGACGCGATCGACGCCTTCTACTACGTTCACCGCGACATGCCCGAGGCGGACGTCATGAAGGGGGCGGCATTCCTCGCGCGCACCGAGCAGATCGATCGGATCGTGGCGCTCGACGACTTCGACGTCGGGACCGCGGCCATGCTGCGCGAGTACCTGCTCGTGCCGGGAATGGGCGTGACGACGGGGCGGGCGTTCCGCGACAAGCTGTCGATGCGCGCCCGCGCGCGAGCGGCGGCTATTCCCTGCCCCGAGTTCGTGCATCCCGTGAATCACGACGCCATCCACGAGTGGACCGCGCGCGTGTCTCCGCCCTGGATGCTCAAACCGCGCTCGCAGGCGGCCGCGATCGGGATCAAGAAGATCGGGTCCGCCCGCGAGCTGTGGCACATCCTCGACGGGCTGGGGGATGCGCGGCCGGAATACGTGCTCGAGGAGTTCGTTCCGGGCGACGTGTATCACGTCGACTCGCTGGTGTTCGATCGCCGCATCGTGTTCGCCGCGGCGAGCCGCTACGGCACGCCCCCGATGGAAGTGGCGCACGACGGGGGCATCTTCGTGACGCGCACGCTGGCGGACGACGACACGATCGCGACGGCGCTCAAGGCCATGAACGCGCGGGTGCTGGAGTCCTTCGGCCTCCTGCGCGGGGTGTCGCACACCGAGTTCATCCGCGGCCATGACGGAGCGCTCTACTTCCTGGAAACGTCGGCCCGTGTGGGCGGGGCTTACATCGTGGATGTGGTCGAGGCCGCCACCGGGATCAACCTGTGGCAGGAGTGGGCGAAGGTGGAAATCGCCGGCGAGCATGGCAGCTACGTGCCGCCGACCTCGAGAGGCGGCTACGCCGGAATCGTGTTGTCGCTCGCGCGGCAGGAGGAACCGGATATGAGCGCCTATACGGATCCGGAGATCGTCACGCGGATCCGGAAGCGCCACCATGCGGGCCTGATCGTCGCCGCGCCCGACGAGCCGCGCGTGCGGACACTCGTCGAGGCGTATGCGGCGCGGTTCTACAAAGACTTCCACGCGTCGGCGCCCGCGCCCGAGCGCGCGAGCGACTGACCGGACACTACTACTTCGGCAGGAATTCCACCGCGACCACGCGACGCGCGCCGCTCACGGTCTTCCATGTCAGGTAGACCGGATCGCCGGCCATCCGTCCGCCGCACGTCATCGGCCCCTTGAAGGACGGCGTGTGCGCGATGTACTCGACGGCGTCGAGGCGCGGCGCCTGGTACCTGCCTACCCCGTCTTTCAACTTCATGATGAAGGTGACCGGGCGCCCGGCCGGGCAGTCCACGCGCTGGAGCAGCCCCTGCACGCGCTCTTCGCCTGGCTTCAGTTCGCGATAGACGGTCTTCACGACCGGCGACGAACCGGGATCGACCCGAAGCGGTGGCTGGGGCGCCCCTTGCAGCGACACGGCCAGAAGAAGCGTCACCACGTCCATTTATCCTCCGGCCTCCCACTGACTTATAGCCTCAAGCCTCAAGCCTCAAGCATCAAGGCCGCGCCGGTCAACTCTACCGCACGATCCCTTTCACCGAGGGCTCGTGCTCGAGGCTTCCCGTGGAGGCGCTCAAGGGGATTCCGATGTAAGCCCGAGATCGAACTCGAAGCGCGGCAGGGTCCGATCCCGCGCGCCCGGCATCGGCGCGGCGACGTCGCCGGCGTGCCGCGCCCCGAGCCGCTCGTAAAACCCGCTCGCGTAGGGGTCCGCGAGGAGCTCCACCACGCCGGGGCGCCGCCGGCGCGCTTCGTCGAGCGCGCGCGTGACGAGCGCCCGCCCGATGCCGCCGCCATGCTCGGAGGGTTCGACCCACACGTGCTCCAGGCTCCAGCGCGGTGCGGTGTCTTCGAGCGCGCACATCCCGACGATCCCGCCGTCGCGCTCGGCCACCCAGACATCGTGGGTTTCCAGGTAGCCGGGAACGATCGTGAGCTGCGGATCCCACTCGCGCATCCAGCTCGCCGGGTACCCCCAATGCGCTTTCGCGCGGTGCGCCAGGTCGGTCAGCGCGTCCGCATCGTCCCCGGTGGCGGGCCGTATCACCACTACTGGACGACGATGCCATCGTCTGAGCGCGGATGCAAGCGCTACGCGGGGGATGTGCCGACGCGGCGGCCATCGGCTACCATCGGAACATGGGGGCATACCTGACGAAGCATCAGACGGCGCGCGGCCCGCGCTGGGCGCTGGACGGCCGCCTGCTGCCCGAGACCTTCGAGCTGCGGCGGCTGCTCGCGTTGCCCGTGGCCGCGATGCCCGACCTCCTGCGCGCGAGCACCGATGCCGCGGACGGGACCCTGCTCGCGCCGGTCGAACCGGCGAGCGAGGTGTGGGCCGCCGGCGTCACCTACCTGCGCAGCCGTGACGCCCGGGAGGCGGAATCCACCGTGAAGGACGTGTATGCGAAGGTCTATGACGCCGAGCGCCCCGAGCTGTTCTTCAAGACGCTGGGGTGGCGCGTGGCCGGAGACGGGATGCCGATCCGCATTCGCCGCGACAGCCGCTGGAACGTGCCGGAACCCGAGCTCACGCTCGTGATCAGCGCGCGAGGCGAGATCGCCGGCTTCTGCGCTGGAAACGACGTGTCGTCACGAGACATCGAGGGTGCGAACCCGCTCTATCTCCCGCAGGCGAAGATCTACAACGGCTCGTGCGCGCTCGGCCCGGGGATTGCCCTCTGTGACGGCGAGGCGCTCGGTGACCTCGCGATCGATCTCGTGGTGCGGCGGGCCGGTCGGCCGATCTTCAGTGGCGGGACCCGCACCTCACGGATGAAGCGCCCGCTGCAGGAACTCGTCGACTACCTGCGGCGGGAGCTCGACTTTCCGCAGGGGGTGTTCCTCATGACTGGCACGGGCGTCGTCCCTCCCGACGACTTCTCGCTCGAGCGCGGCGACCTGGTTCGCATCACGATCGGC
>JANOJK010000763.1:0-7228 GCA_031408165.1 Acidobacteriota bacterium
CCCGCAGGAGGCCTCGATCTTCCGCGGGCTGTCGGTCGAGCAGAACATCATGGCGATCCTCGAGACGCTGGATCTCAACGGCGCCGCCCGTCGCGCCCGGCTCCGTGAGCTGCTGGCGGAGCTCGGGCTCACCCCGCTCGCCAAGTCCCCGGCCTACACCCTCTCGGGCGGGGAGCGCCGGCGGGTGGAGATCACGCGCGCCCTCGTCATCTCCCCCAAGTTCATGCTGCTCGACGAGCCGTTCGCAGGCATCGATCCGATCGCCATCACCGACATCCAGAAGATCATCTTCCACCTGAAGTCCCAGGGCATCGGGGTCCTCATCACGGATCACAACGTCCGCGAGACGCTCCGGATCACGGACCGCGCCTATATCGTGCACGACGGCGTCATCTTCAAGAGCGGGACGCCGCAAACCCTCGCTGACGACGAGGAAGTGAAGCGCATTTACCTCGGTGCCGACTTCCGGTTGGACTAGAATCGATGTGTAGACGGGACCTCTGAGGTCCGGCACCTTGATCACATGGGAATTTCGCAAAAACTCCACACCAGGCTCGTTCAGAAGCTCATCCTTACGCCATCGCTCCAGCAGGCCATCAAGCTGCTGCCGATGTCGACGCTGGAGCTCGCGGACCTGCTGAACCAGGAGATGGTCGAAAACCCGCTGCTCGAGGAAGTCCCGACCGAAGACCTGCAGCCTGCGGAACAGGCGCAGCAGGACAAGACCGAGGCCGACAAGCCCAACGCCGAGAAGTCCGACCAGTGGGACGACGCCGACTACGAGTACTTCTTCGGCGACTACCTCGACGACGGCTACCGCTCGCGCACCCCGACGGAAGTCAAAGAGCTCCCGCCGATCGAGAACACGCTCTCCTCCGCCGCGTCCCTGTCGGATCACCTGCTGTGGCAGCTGAACCTCCAGATGCAGGGAGGGGAGCACGAGAGCCTGCGCGAAATCGGCGGCGCCATCATCGGCAACCTCGACGACGACGGGTATCTGGTCGCGTCGGTCGAGGAGATCGCCGCGATGGGCGAGTGGCCGGTGACCGATGTCGAGAAGGCGCTGCAGCACCTCCAGACCTTCGATCCGATCGGCGTCGCGGCGCGCGACCTCCAGGAGTGCCTGTGGCTCCAGATCCGGCACCTCGGACTCGAAGGCACGCCGACCGAGAAGATCGTCACCGAGCACCTGCGCCTCCTTCAGAACCACCAGGTCCCGGAGATTGCGCGCCGTCTCGGGATGCCGATCGAGGACCTGAAGGAACACATCGAGATCATCCGGAACCTCGATCCGAAGCCGGGCAGCCGCTACAATCCCCAGCAGTCGCAATACGTCATCCCCGACGTCTACGTCGTCAAGGTGGAGGACCAGTACGTCGCGATGCTGAACGAGGAGGGGCTGCCGCAGCTCCGCATCAGCCCGACCTACCGCCGGCTGCTCGACAAGAACGTTGCCGGCACGGCCGAGAACAACGAGACACGCGCCTACGTGAAAGACAAGTTCCGGTCGGCGCTGTGGCTCATCAAGTCGGTCGACCAGCGGCAGAAGACGATCCAGAAGGTCGCCAACAGCATCATCAACTTCCAGCGCGAGTTCCTCGATCACGGCATCGAGTACCTGCGGCCGCTCGTGCTGCGCGACGTGGCGAACGACATCGGGATGCACGAGTCGACGGTCAGCCGCGTCGTGAACAACAAGTACATGCACACGCCGCAGGGCGTGTTCGAGCTCAAGTATTTCTTCCACAGCGGGATCAGCAGCTCCTACGGCGACAGCGTGTCGTCGGTCACGATCAAGCAGCGCATCCGGAAGATCATCGAGAACGAGGATCCGCGCAAGCCGCTGAGTGACTCGAAGATCGTCAGCATCCTCCAGAAGGAAGGGCTGATGCTGGCGCGGCGCACGATCGCGAAGTACCGCGAGGAGCTGAAGATCCCGACATCGAATCAACGCAAGGTGTTGTACTGAGTTTCCAGCCTTGAGAGTAGACATCACCGGACGCCACCTCGACATCACTCCCGGCCTCCGCCAGCTGATAGACAAGTCTCTCGCCCGGGTCGAGCGCCTGCTCAACGACCGCGCCATCTCCGCGACGGCGGTCCTGACGAAGGAGAAGTACCGGCACAACACGGAGCTGGTGATCCATGCGAAGGGTGACAACACCCTGAGCGGCGTCGGCGAAGGCAACACCTGGCCGCTGTCGGTGCGGAAGGCGGCCGCCAAGATCGAACACCAGGCGCAGACGCTGAAATCGCGCTGGACCGAGGGGAAGCGGCAGCGGAAGAACAACCGCGCCGCCGGCGCGGTCGAGGCGCCGGAACCCGCGCCGGCGCCGCCGGCCGCCCGCCGCGTCGTGCGAGCGACGCGTTACGCCGTGAAGGCCATGTCGATCGAGGATGCGGCCCTGCGCCTCGACGCGGTCGCCGAGGCGTTCATCGTGTTCCGCCACGCCGAGACCCACGCCATCAGCGTTCTCTTCCGCCGCAAGGACGGCCGCCTGGGGCTCATCGAACCGGACTAGCCTGGAATCGCAGAGTGATGAGTCAGGGGGTCCCCGTCGCCACTCTCCTGCGTGACCTGGCGGAGTCCCGCGAGATAGATCTCGAGCTCCTGGCGGGCGCCGGCGGCGTCAACCGGTGCATCACGAACCCGTATCCCCAGAAGACCGGGCTGGCCCTCGCCGGTTTCGACGAATACCTGCGCGAAGGGCGCGTGCTGGTCCTCGGCCAGAGCGAGGTGCGGTTCCTCGAATCGCTGTCGCCGGTCGAGCGCGCCGCCGTCATCCGGCGGGTGTTCTCCCACGCGCTTCCCTGCATGGTCGTCACCGCCGGCTTCCAGCCCCCGCCCGAAGTGCTGGCCGAAGCAGACCTCGCGAACCTGCCGGTCATGACGACCCGCGCTGCCACCCCGCTGGCGATGGCGCGGCTCTCGGACGCGCTCGACGTCTATCTGGCCGCCCGTACCGTGGTGCACGGGGTCCTGATGGACATCCTGGGCCTCGGCGTCCTGATCGTCGGGGAGAGCGGGATCGGCAAGAGTGAATGCGCGCTCGACCTCGTCGTCCGCGGGCACCGCCTGGTGGCGGACGACACGGTGGAGCTGCGGGCGCGGGCCGACTCGTACTTGATGGGCAACTGCCCGGAGCTGACACGGCACCACATGGAGATCCGCGGCCTGGGACTCATCAACGTGCAGGACCTGTTCGGGGTCGCGTCCACGCGGCGGTCGAAGCGCGTGGAGCTCGTCATTCAGCTCGAGCGCTGGGATCCGGCGCGCGAGTACGATCGGCTCGGGCTCGACGAAACGCACCATGAGATGCTCGGCGTGCGTGTGCCGATGGTCCGCATGCCGGTCGCGCCGGGACGCAACCTCGCGATCCTGGTGGAGGTTGCCGCGCGGAACCAGTTGCTGCGCAACGGCGGCCTGAACGCCGCGCGGCGGCTGGTCGATCGCCTCGATGCACGGTTGACCGAGGCGCGGGACGGATCCGAGCTCGAGTTGGGAGAGGATCTGTAGCGGCATGGCCAAGCGCCGGACCGGCACCAGGCTCACGGAGAAGCGGCACGCCGCGAGGCGGGCGGCCCGCACGGCGGTCGCGTCGCGGTTCGTGGTGCTGACCGGCCTGTCCGGGGCGGGAAAGTCGCAGGCGATCCGGGCGCTCGAGGACCTCGGTTACTTCTGCGTCGACAACCTGCCGGTGGCGCTGCTGCCGATGCTCGCCGAGCTGACGCTCCGCGCCGGCAACGAGATCGCACGTGCCGCCGTCGTCGTGGACGTCCGCGAAGGGAAGATGCTGGAGGAGGTGCCGAAGGTCTTCAAGCGGCTCGAGCGGATGCGCAACCTGCACCCGGTCCTCATCTTCCTGGATGCGTCCGACGACGTCCTGGTGCGGCGGTTCAGCGAGACGCGGCGCCCGCACCCCCTGGCGCCGGATCGCTCGGCGCTCGAAGGGATCCGCGAGGAGCGCGAGCGCATGAAGCCGTTGCGCCGGCTCGCCGAGCATGTCGTCGACACCTCGGCGATGACGGTCCACGAGCTGCGGCACGCGTTCCGGAACGTCGAGGGGGGGCGCTCGCCGGGGTCCCAGCTGGTGGTCACCGTCCTCAGCTTCGGCTTCAAGCACGGCATCCCGGTGGACTCGGATCTGCTGTTCGACGTCCGGTTCCTCCCGAACCCGCACTTCGTCCAGAAGCTGCGGCCGCACACGGGGCGCGACCGCGAGGTCCGCGCGTTCCTGGAGAAGTCCGACGCGACGCACGAGTTTCTCGACCACACGCTCAACCTGCTCCGGTTCCTGGTCCCGCAGTACGTCGCCGAAGGAAAGTCGTACCTCACGGTGGGCGTCGGCTGCACCGGCGGGCGCCACCGATCGGTCATGATTGCGGAAGCGATCAAGAAGGGGCTCGCGGGCTTGAAAGGGGTCCAGGCCCGGGTCCGGCATCGGGACATCGCAATTGACTGACATGGCAGCTGCGAACGAGCGGCAGCGAGTGAGGCACGCGTGCGGAGCGGGGCACGGGGCCCCCGCGAGCACGCGTGTAGGGGGGTCCGGCGGGGCGAAGCCCCCCGGTAAAAGATGAAGGTAGGCGTAGTCGTCGTGACGCACGGGCAGCTCGCGGCGGAGCTGTTGAACGCGGCCGAAATGATCGTCGGCGACCTGCCGCATTTCACGGCGGTCTCGATCGGGTGGCATGACGACGTGGATCTGGCCCGGGAAGACATCCGGCGCGCCATCGACCGCGTGCGGGAGAAGGTGAGCACACCCGGCGCGCCCGGGGGCGTGCTGGTGCTGGCCGACATGTTCGGCGGCACCCCCGCGAACCTCGGCGTCACGTTCCTGGAAACGAACAAGGTCGAGGTCATCACCGGACTCAACCTCGCGATGCTGATGAAGCTCGCGCGGCCGCTGAAGGACACCGACCTGATCACGCTCGCGCGCGCGACATGCGCGAGCACGGGCGGAACGCGATCTGGGTCGCGTCCGATCTGATTCGCGGCGAGAAGGGCTGAGTGGAAACCTGCCACCTCCCGATCCTGAACGCCCTGGGGCTGCACGCGCGGGCCGCGGCGAAATTCGTCCACACGGCGGGACGCTTCACGGCGCACATCCGCGTGGGACGCGGGGATCGCGAGGTGGACGGCAAGAGCATCATGGGGCTCCTGCTGCTGGCGGCCGCGCAGGGAAGCGCCATCCGGATTACCGCCGACGGGCCCGACGAGTCGGCCGCGATCGCGGCGCTGTGCGCGCTCGTCGAGCGCGGCTTCGAAGAGGGCGCATGCGCCTGACCGGACAGGGGGTCTCGCCGGGAATCGGCATCGGCCGCGCCATCGTGGTGATGCCCGGCACCGCGAACCTGCGGTTCCGCATCCCCGAGCGGCGGATCGCGGGGGAGCTCGAACGCCTCGATACCGCTCGCGCGCAGGCGCGCGTCCAGATCGGCCACATCAAAGAGCGCATCGCCGCGGCCGCGGGGGCCGACCATGCCTACCTGTTCGACGCCCAGCTGCTACTGCTCGACGATCCGATGCTCGTCGCCCGGGCGGCGGCGATCATCCGCGGCGAGCGGCTCAACGCCGAGTCCGCCCTGCAGCGCGCGCTCGACGAAGTGTCGGCGCTGTTCGACGAGGTGGACGATCCGTACCTCCGGGAGCGCAAGGGGGACGTCGCCGATGTCGTCGGCCGGCTGTGCATGAATCTGCGCGCAGATGGCGATCCGCTCGAACCGTTCCGTGACGTGGAGGGACCGCTGGTGCTGGTGGCGGAGGAGCTCAGCCCGTCCCTGATCGCGCAACTGGAGTTCGGCCGCCTGGCCGGCTTCGTCACCGACGCCGGGAGCTGGACCTACCACACGGCGATCCTCGCGCGCTCCATGCACATTCCCGCCGTCGCCGGGCTGCGCCACGCGAGCGGCCTGATCCCGCCGGGCGCGCTGGTCGCGATCGACGGCGACAGCGGTGTCGTCCTCGTGGATCCGGCGCCCGCGGTGCTGGCCGAGCTGGAGGCCCGCTCCAGTAAACGGCGCGCCTACGAACGATCGCTCGAGGACCTGGAAGACGTCCCGGCGGTGACACTGGACGGGACCGCGATCCGCATCGAGGCGAATGTGGAGATGCCGGAAGAAGCCGCCCGTGCGCGCGAGCGCGGCGCGGAGGGGATCGGGCTGTACCGCTCCGAGTTCCTGCTCGCGGGCACGAGCGCGGCGAGCCTCGACGAGGACGCGCAGTTGGCCGTCTACCGCCGGCTGATCGAGGGCATGGGCGGGGGCCGCGTGACGGTGCGGACGTTCGACGTGACCGAAGGGCAGATGGGACTGACGCCCGACGGCGAGAGCACGCGGTCGCCGCTGGGGCTGCGCGGCCTGCGCCTCAGCCTGTCCTTCGAGGAGGTGTTCCAGACGCAGCTGCGCGCGCTGCTGCGGGCGGCGATCCACGGGCCGCTGCGCATCATGTTCCCCTTCGTCACCGGCGTCGAGGAGCTGCGCGCGGCGCGGACCGCGGTCAACCAGGCGCGCGCGGCGCTGCAGAGCCGCGGCCTGGCGGTGCCGGACGTGCCGATCGGAATCATGATCGAGGTGCCGTCGGCGGCGGTGACGATCGACCTCCTCGCCGAGGAAGCGGACTTTGTCAGCATCGGGACGAACGATCTGATTCAGTACACGCTGGCGGTGGATCGCACCGACGACCGCGTGTCGGGCATGTACGCGCCGCTGCACCCCGCGATCCTCAGGATCCTGCGCCACGTCGCGCGGGGCGCGAGACGGCGTAAGCTGCCGGTGTCGGTGTGCGGCGAGATGGCGGCCGATCCCGTCCTGCTGCCGCTGCTCGCGGGGCTCGGGCTGCGCGAGTTCAGCATGACGCCGGCGGCCATTCCGGCCGCAAAGCAGGTGGTGCGCGGCCTGCGGATCGCCGATACGATTCGCCTGGCCGGCAGGGCGCTCAAGGCGGCGACCGCCGCGGAGGTCGAAATCGTGCTGGCGGAGTCGCTGTCGGCGGTAACAAAGTCGAGATGAGCTCACGGAGGCGACGGGGGACGAGGACGCGGAGAAAGAGAAACACAGAGCCACAGAGTGCACAGAGGCGCACAGAGACGATGTCTCGCAGAGAGCGGCACGAAGGGGATAACGGCAGGTACCCGTCAGGCGAGGCCGGCCTCCGGCCGGCCTGGGGGAGGTGGAACGAGACGAGACGCACAAACCGGACTCAAGCCTCAGAGGTTTGCGCGTCCCG
>JANOJK010000781.1:0-3203 GCA_031408165.1 Acidobacteriota bacterium
CCAGTGCTACAACGGATTCGCGTTCACGATCACGTTCAACCTGAAGTCGTTGAACTACAATCTGCCGGCTGAATTCATCTACGGCATCGCTTATAACACCAACACGTGGGGGTACAGTCCGATCGGACAGCCAGGCCCCTACGAGTCGCTGAACGTCGGGCTCAACAACACTCCGCCGGTCGAGGTCGGCGCAGACGTCAACCCGGACGAGGTATACAGGAGCATCGCGACTGGAACCGCGGGCTTCCGCCCGGAGACTGACTGGGCGCCGTATAGCCCGGCTGTTCAGTTCACGACGTTCGATTTTGCGAGCACCGCTGCCGGCTGCAAGAACGGTGCGTGGGCCAACCTGGTGCGAAGCGACTTCACGTCCTTCAAGAACCAGGGCGCGTGCGTCGCCTACGTGACCACGGGCAAGTAGGCCGCTGGTCCGAGCCGGTACGGGATTCGATCACTGATCGCGCGACGGGCAGGTCCTTCGGGGCTTGCCCGTCTTTAACGCGTCACCCAGTACTCGTATCCCCGCACCTCGTCGACGCCGTGGCTGCTGTCGGATCGATCGCACACCAGGCGCCCGCCCGCGCGTGCGATGAGATCGACGACTTCATCACGCGCCAGACCGAACATCTCCATTCTCGGGGCCGGGTCGCCCACGATCAGGTGGTACTTGACCCGCCGGTACGCGACCACGAGCGTCCGGGGCAGGCTGCGCTTCAGCCTGCCGCCGAGAACCGGCGCGCGCTCGAATTCCTCGACGGGATCGGGCCCGACGACCTCGGGCAACTGGAACATCAGCACGCCGCCCGGCGCGAGCACGCGGACGAGTTCCGGGATGTAGCGGCGTACGAATGTCGGCCTGACGTGCTGCAGCACCAGGCGGCTGTAGGCGACGCTGAACGTCCCGGTCGGAAACCGCTTCAGGTGGGGAGCCCGATTGACCACGAACGTGCAGCGCGGGTTCGTGTTGAGCGCCCCCGCGCGCCGTATCATCGACGCCGCGACGTCGACCCCTATCACCGTCTCGAAGTGCGCAGCGAGTCCCTGCGTCACGCGGCCGACGCCGCAGCCGAAGTCAAGGGCGCGGTGCCGCGGCGAGTGCGGCATGATCGCCGTCAGCCGCTGCACGAACCGGGCGGCATCAGCGTGCCCGGTCGCGAGAAAGCGGGCCTCATTCCAGCTTTCCAGCCGACCCTGCTCGCCCGTGAGAATGGCCCCGAACGCGTTTTCGCGCCCCAGGTCGTTCCACGACGATCCGAATCGTCTAAACACCGCTGCCCGGCACCTAACGCGGAAGACCCACACCGCCGCGCAGCGGCTTGCGCTGGACGGCCTTCTGGCCATCGGGCGGAGGCACCCACATGTCCTGCGAGGTCAGTCCGGACTCCCGGATCATCTGAATGCAGTACTCCATCCGGCCGAGATCGCGCACGCCGGAGTTGTTCGTGCCGCAGGCGAACTTGACGCCCGCCTCGCGGGCGCGCTTGACGAACGCCGCGCTGGGGATCCGATACCGGTTGTTGATCTCCATCGCCACACCGTTCGTCTTGAGCGCCGATACGACTTTTTCCATCCGGTCCGTTGACCATAGTTCGTCGTAGCGCGCGGCAAGCTGTGAGGGCAGAAATGTCGGGTTGACGTAAATGTCAATCGGCTCGTCGTTCAGGATCCTGACGGTCCTGTCCACGAGTGTCTCCATGAATTTCTGGGGGTCCGCGATGGTCCCGACTTCGGGGTCAATCCAGAGCCGCATGCGCTTGCCGCTGTCGTCGGTCCATGTCATGGAATCCGTGAAGACGTAGTCGAACCGCTCGAGTGCCTTGCGGCTGAAGAGGTTCACCCATTCACGCCCTTCCGCCTGGAACGCCACGAAGACCGGCTTCCCGCGCATGTCGCGCAGGAACGGCTCCATCCCGGCGTCGCTGCTCACCGGAAACGACAGGCCGCCATTGAGCGCAACCCCGGCGTAGATTCCCTGCTCCCGCCATCGCCGCAGCACATCCTCGAGCGTCAGTCCTTCCTTGAGGTGCGTGTGATAGTCGACGAGCGGAAAGTTGGCGCCGCCCAGCCGCAGCAGCTCACGATACGTGTCGTCCACCACGGGCGCCGCAGCGGTCGCCTGGACATCGTCCGCCAGCCGTCTCGCGCGGATGTTGCGGAACGAGACCGTCGAGGCCGGGTCGTGTGCCTGCAGGGCAAAGGTGCCCTCGGAGAGGACGTGATCCTTGTACTCGCCGTCGACGGCCGGCGGCGTCGGCTCGGTATAGTCCACGGTCAACTGGTCGTTCACCAGCACCCGCACCTGCTTGCCGCGCACGCTGATGCTCAGCCGGAACCACTCGTTGTCCGGGACGATCTGCCCGTAGACATTCCGGATGCCGTACAGGGAGCCGGTCTTTCGCCGCTCCCGGTAGTCTCCATCGCCCACATGGCTGTTGTTGATCTGGACCTCGAACCCTTTCGCCGGCCAGCCGGACGCCTGGTAGGCGCTGTGGAAGAAGATCCCCGAGTTCGATCCCGGCCGTGTCATCACCTCGGCTTCGAGGTCGAAGTTCTTGAACTTTGCCTGTCGCGCGTCACCGACGTAAAAAAGATGCGACCGCGGCCCGCTTGCGACGAGCGTGCCCTTCTCAATACGCCAGGAGCCGGCGTTCTCGCTGGCGCGCCAACCGTTCAGTGACGTGCCGTCGAACAATGGCTGCCACCCGTCATCGGCGCCTGCCAAGGCGGCGGCGCCAAGAAGTACGAGGAGAGCCACGCGATGAAGGAAAGCCATTCAGACTCCTGTCCTGCCGAGGTCGCGGGCGGCAGGCCTGTCGTGGACCTGCCCGCGCCGTGATTGTCACATGAATCGAGAAGCCATCACCCGAGCAAGGCGATAGCCCAGACTCGTTGGTGGCAACCTCTTCATGTCTCCGGCAATCGCCCCCGCTTCCGCCCGAACAGGCAAGACTTTTGGCTGCGCGGATAGCCGGCCGGCGGCGGAATTTCGGTTATGATGGCGGCCGACTTGCAGTCTGCAATTGGCGTAGGGTGCCGGGTAGGGAGGACACATGACGAACGCGCCAGACGACCCGCACGAGCAGGCAGCACTCCCGCCGATCGTCCTCATGGTCGAAGACGACCCCGACATGCTGGACATGTACTCGACCTATTTCGAGTCGGACGGCGTCTGGATGGCGACGGCCGTGTCGCCGGATGAAGGA
>JANOJK010000795.1:0-2569 GCA_031408165.1 Acidobacteriota bacterium
CCCACGACGATGCCGGGGATTGCGATCGGCGAAGCGCAGAAGCTGCTGCAGGCGAGCGATCGGAGAATCAAGGAGTTCCCCGAAGTCGATCGCGTGCTGGGGAAGGCCGGGCGCGCGGACACGAGCACCGATCCGGCGCCCCTCTCAATGCTCGAAACGGTGATCATACTGAAGCCCGTCTCCGAGTGGCGGCGTGTGGGCACGTGGTATTCGAGCTGGGCGCCCGAGTGGACCAGGCCGGTCCTCCGCCACATCACAGCCGATCGTATTTCGCAGGAGGCGCTGGTCGACCAGATGAACGCGGCGCTGACCTACCCCGGCGTCTCGAACGCGTGGACGATGCCGATCAAGGCGCGCATCGACATGTTGACGACGGGCATCCGGACGCCGGTCGGCCTGAAGGTGTCGGGCGCGGACATCAAGATCATCGAGGAGCTCGGGACGAAGATCGAGGCGCTGCTGCCGTCGGTGCGGGGGACCCGGAACGTGTTCGCCGAGCGCACGGGCGGAGGCTACTTCCTGGACATCGAATGGAACCGCGACGCGCTGGCGCGCTACGGCCTGAGTATGGTCGACGCGCAGACGATCGTGCAGAACGCCATCGGCGGCGAGAACGTGACGACGACGGTCGAGGGGCGCGAGCGCTATCCGGTCAACGTCCGTTACATGCGTGATTTCAGGTCGGATATCGACGCGCTCGGCCGCGTGCTCGTGCCGGCCTCCGGAGGGCAGCGCCAGGTGCCGCTGGGGGATCTGGCGCGGATCAGGATTACGAGCGGTCCCGCGATGATTCGCAACGAGGACGGGCTGCTCACGGGGTACGTGTTCATCGACGTCGATGGTCGTGACATCGCCGGCTACGTCGAGGAAGCGCGGCGGCTCGTGCAGGAACAGATCGCCCTGCCGGCCGGGTACGCCGTGCTGTGGAGCGGTCAGTACGAGGCCATGGCCCGCGTGCGCGCGCGCCTGACCTACATCATCCCGCTCACGCTGTTCCTGGTGATCCTGCTGCTCTATCTGAGCACGCGCTCGGCGGTGAAGACCGCGATTGTCGGCCTCGCCGTGCCGTTCTCGGCCATCGGCGCGGTCTGGTACCTGTATCTGCTCGGCTACAACATGAGCATCGCCGTGTGGGTCGGCATGATCGCGCTCATGGGCGTGGACGCGGAGACCGGCGTGTTCATGCTGCTGTACCTGGACCTGGCTTACGAGAAGGCCCGGAAGCTGGGACGCCTGCGCTCGCTCGGCGATTTGCACGCCGCGATCGTCGAGGGGGCCGCCAAGCGGATCCGGCCGAAGTTCATGACCGTGGCGACGACGTTTCTCGGATTGATCCCGATCATGTGGGCTACGGGCACCGGGTCGGATATGTGGAAGCGAATCGCCGCGCCTATGGTCGGGGGCATCCTGACCTCCTTCGTGCTCGAGCTGGTCGTGTATCCGGCGATCTACGAAATCTGGAAGTGGCACTGGGAGGTGAAGCCGGCCCTCCAGGCGGCGGTAGGGGGCACGGTCCCTGAGCCGCGTCACGACGACGCGTGATCTTCGGGCTGAGTCAATGCGACACTTCGGCTCTCCGAACGACCCTGACGCCACTCTTCACTGTTTAGCTTGACAGCCCATCCGTTCCCCGCTACGGTCACCCGACCAACAAGTGCGTCTCAAGCGGAAAACCAAGCGACTGGTCACTCCGGCCGTTTTGCAGGGACAAGTGTCGCAGGGCTGCCGAAGGCCGCACTTTCAACGACTTACAGAAGGATCTGGGAGGAAGAAAAGATGAGAATGCCTCGGTCGGATCGACATCCGAAGAAGTCCGCAAACAGGGCGGCCGATCGCGCTGGGAAGCGTCTCGGCGTCCTGCTCGGTGCGGTTGCTGCTGTTGCGCTGCTCGTCGTCATGATGGCTGGCGGCACGACCCTCGCCGCGAACACGAGCGCCTCGCCCGAGCAGGCGCCGGCGAAAGGAAAGAGCTACAAAGCCACGCGCGCCTTCGTCCTGGACAAGGAGACCGGAAAAGTCCGGATGCCGACACAGCAGGAAGTGGACGAAGTGGTCGCGAGTCTGTCGGCGCTCGGTCAACGTCCCACCGACACACTGCAGCAATCGCCGCAGGCGACCGGCGCCGTCAGCATCGACCTCGACGGGGGATTCGGGGGCGTGCTCCTCGCCCGTCCGAATGAGGACGGCTCGTGGGAGACCAGATGCGTCTTCACCCTGGAAGAAGGCGCTGAGTTTCTCGGCATTGTCGTAGACGAGTCTCGATAAGGGGATCCGGCCATGCACACAACACAACTCCTGAAGTCGATCCGCACCATGGTGCTCGCGCTCGCGGGCATCGCGCTTTCCGCCGGGGCCGCCAGCGCCGGTCCGGCACAGTTCGTCATCGTCAACATCAACGCGCCGGGCGTCGGCTTCAACGATCCGACACCGGCCGTCCCCGTGGGCGGGAACGTTGGCGCGACTCTCGGCCAGCAGCGCCTGATCGCCTTCGAGCACGCGGCGCGCCTCTGGAGCGCCAGGCTCGACAGCAGCGTGCCGATCCGGATTCGCGCCCAATTCACCGCACTGC
>JANOJK010000843.1:0-2473 GCA_031408165.1 Acidobacteriota bacterium
GAGGAAATAGAACGTGGCCGCGTCCCCCTCGCCTTCGAGGAGGAACTCGATCGTGCCCGCGTTGCGGTAGCCGGCGGCCTTCGCCGCCGCCACCGCCGCGTCTCCCATCCGTGCGCGGAGGAGCGGTGTGAGCGCGGGTGAAGGGCTCTCCTCGATGATCTTCTGGTGCCGCCGCTGGACGGAGCACTCGCGCTCGAACAGGTGCACGGCACTCCCGTGATCGTCCGCGAAGATCTGGATCTCGACGTGCCGCGGCCGCTCGATCAACCGCTCCACGTACAGCGTCCCGTCGCCGAACGCCGCCTGCGCCTCGCGCCGTGCGGCGGGGATCGCCTCACCCAGCGC
The DNA here is from genome assembly GCA_031408165.1 of Acidobacteriota bacterium. Classification (GTDB taxonomy): domain Bacteria; phylum Acidobacteriota; class Vicinamibacteria; order Vicinamibacterales; family 2-12-FULL-66-21; genus JAICSD01. Next base: position 346 of record JANOJK010000843.1, read on the forward strand.
CTGCGCGTCCGGCGCGGCGCGCATCCCCTTGCCGCCGCCCCCGGCGGACGCCTTGACGAGAACCGGGAAGCCGATCTCCTGCGCGGCCGCCGTGATGCCCCGGTCGCTCTGATCGTCGGGCGTGCGCCCCGGGACGACCGGGACTCCCGCCTGTGCCATCAGCGCGCGCGCGCCAATTTTCGATCCCATGCGCGCGATCGCGGAGGCGGGGGGCCCGACGAAGATCAGGCCCGCCGCTACGCAGGCGTCGGCAAACGCGGCCCGCTCCGACAGGAACCCGTAGCCGGGATGCACGGCGTCGGCGCCGGTGGCACGCGCCGCTTCGATCACGGCGGGAATGTTCAGGTAGCTCTCGGCCGCCGGGGCCGGCCCGATCCGGACCGCGAAGTCGGCGGCCCGGACGTGACGGGCAGTGGCATCCACGTCGGAGTACACCGCGACCGTCTCGACACCGGTTTCGCGGCACGCCCGGATGATGCGGAGGGCGATCTCCCCGCGATTAGCTATGAGGAGCCGCGTGATAGCCATGTGGGGGGGCGCTTGGCGAGGAACGCGCGCATGCCGTCCTGTCCTTCCGCGGACACGCGGCGCTCGGCGATCGCGTCAATCGTGTATTCCGTCGCGCTTGCGGGGGTGCGGGTCGCGACTTCCGCGATCAGCTGTTTCGCGGCGGCGACCGCCCCGGGAGCGGACGTCGCGAGGTCATTGACGTATTTCGCCACCAGGCGATCGATCTCCCCGGCGTCCGCCACCGCGTGGACCAGCCCAATCGCCTTGGCGCGCTCCGCGGAGAACCGCCCGCCGGTCAGGAACAGCTCGCGGGCCGCGGAGCGGCCGATCTTCGCGAGCACGAACGGCGAGATGACGGCCGGCACGATCCCGAGCTTCACCTCGGTGAAGGCAAACACCGCGTCTTCCGCGGCGACCACGATGTCGCAGACCGCCGCCAGTCCGGCGCCTCCGCCGAGGGCTGCGCCCTGGATCCGCCCGATGAGCGGGATCGGCAGCCGGTCGAGCGCCTCGAACATCCGCGCCATCGCCCGCGCGTCGCGCACGTTCTCGTCATGGGTGTAAGCGACCATCTTCGACATCCAGGCGAGGTCCGCGCCCGCGCAGAACACTTTCCCGGCGCCCGACAGCACCGCTACCCGCGCGCCGCCCCCCACGCTCACCGACTCCGCCCACGCGGTCAGCTCCGCGATCAGTTCCTCGTCGAACGCATTACGCACGTCAGGGCGATTGAGGGTGACCTTCGCGACCGGGCCGTCCTGCTGGATTAGTAAAGCCATACAGGTGTCACCGGCAGACGGCTCCGGACTGCGGAGCACAAAGGCACGAAGGCACAAAGGTTCAAAGTCGGTCGGTCAGGCCGCCAAGGAGGCGGAAAAGACCTGCGGCGCGCCCGTGAAGATTGCAAGCTATGTGCGCTATGCGCTCGGCGAAGGTATCGAAAAGAAGGAAGAGGACTTCGCCGCCGAAGTCGCGGCCGCCGCCGGTACGGCCAAGGGGTAATGCCGAAGTCGCTTCAATGATGCTTTGACGATGCGACCAGTTGGGGCCACCCAGCTGGTCGTTTTGTTTCAACAAGGTGAATTCTGTTTATTGTGGCACCCCGGTTGTTGCACCAGCCGTGTAGATGACTTGAAGGTTCTATTGGCGATTCGCTCGATGTGACTCGACCGACTAGCGTGCACGTCCCTTTAGAGATTGTCCGGCCATGACGACCCAAGGTGCAAAATCCAAAGTTAGAGGTGTCAGTCGCGATCCTGTGCGTGATGGCTTGGTGCTTGCTGCGATGGCCATCGTGGTGTTGGCGCTGGGTATCGGCCTCAACTTGCAGTTTGGTCTTACTTTTTGGCTGACGGCTCTAACGGCTTCATCGATTTATCTGGCGTTGGTGTCGTCCCATGTGTTGATCCGGCGCAGTGATCACGTCGCGGTATTGCGGCGCGAGGTGGCGCGTTTGGAGGGGCAGTTAGCACAGGGGAGTAACCACGCAATGTCGGTGCCACCTACATTGGATGGACGATCTGACCCGATGTCCACTCCCACTCCTGCGACTGAGACCGCCGCTGCCATACCGTCGACCGAAGTCGAAGTCAGGGTCGAACTCGCCGCGCTCGTCCCA
>JANOJK010000855.1:0-1564 GCA_031408165.1 Acidobacteriota bacterium
CCGGCATCGGTGTCGCGGCGATCCGCCCATGCCGCCTTGCCCGGCAGTCTCGTGCCGATGGCGGCCAGCGTGCCCCCGGGACTGACGGCGAACTGTGCGAGCCCGTCGCTTCCGGTCACGGTGCTGAGCACCGAGTCGGCGCCTCCGACGAGTGCCAGTTGTCGCTCGTCGAACGTGGCGGCCTGCAGGTCGTTCCCGCTGGAGATCAGGAGGTACCCCGGGCCGGCGGAGGCGGCGCGGGTCACGCCGCTGCGAAGGATCCGTGGCGTCGCCGATCCCCGCGGGAGTACCGCGAGAGTTCCTGGCGCATCGAGGACGGGGGACGAGGCGATGGTGAACAGCAGCCCCGTCGCGCCGGCCAGCCATGACGGGTAGAGATGGCGCACCTCGCCGCGGCCGATCTGCGGAGTGGTGAGCGTCGTGACCGTGCCGCCCTGATCGGAGACGACCGACAACCCGCCCGCCGGGGCGCCGGCGAATGCGATACGCCCGTCCGGCGCCCACGCCCCGCCGCCGGGTGCGGGCGCGTCCGCGACGATGGAGGGGGATCCGCCCGAGGCGGCGATCTTCTTCACCTTCCCGTCCGCGAAGAAGCCGATCCAGCGTCCGTCCGGTGAGAAGAACGGCGACGCGCCCCCCGTGGTCCCCGACAGGCGTGCCGCATCCAGGCGATCCACGGCGCGCACGTAGATGGCGCATGTGCCGGCCGCGGTCTCGCACGCCGACCACGCGAGGACCCGGCCGTCCGCGGAGACGGCAAGTGACGGCGTGCGCCGGTCGAACGACGTCCCGTCGGCGGGGGCGACGTCGAACCGCGCCACCGGCGGCGCCACCGGCTCGGGCAGCGCGGCGAGCCGCCAGACCGCCGCAAGCGCCAGCGCCGCGCACAGCACCGCCGCGCTCCATGGCAATAACTCCCACACGATCGACGGCTCGAGTGGGTAATCCTCAGGCAGGGGTCTGACCCCTGGCCCTGGCACCGCCGGGGTCAGACCCCTGTCGAGACCCCTGTCGATCTCCTGCAGCGGCGGCAGGAAGCGGTAGCCGCGGCGGTGGACGGTCTGAATGTAGCGGGGGGCCTGGGGATCGTCACCGAGGGCCTGCCGCAGGAAGCTGACGGCCTCGGCGAGGGACGTGTCGGTGACGAAGGCGTCCTTCCAGACCCCGTCCAGCAGATCCTGACGGGCGACGACCTGGCCGGGACGGTCGATCAGGACCTCGAGAACCCCCAGCACCCGTGGCGGCAGGGCCACCTCGGCACCGTCGCGCCACAGCAGCCGGCTCTGCCGGTCAAAGGCGAACGGGCCAAAGCCGATCGGCATCTTAAGAAGAACTTAAGACATTCTTCGGACCGTTTGAAAGGGCTTTCAATACTTCGTCACCCCGGATCGGCCACGGTCTCAGGCATGTCCATGTTTGCGACCAAATCCATCGAACAAATCAAAGCGGAGCAAATCGGCCAGGGGGAGGGGGGCCTGAAACGCGTGCTCGGCCCCGCACAGCTCATCATGCTGGGGGTCGGGGCCATCATCGGGACGGGCATCTTCGTGCTGACCGGCCAGGC
>JANOJK010000331.1:0-3514 GCA_031408165.1 Acidobacteriota bacterium
ATGCACGCGTGGCACGAGCTCTCCACGCTCTTCGTGCACCCGACGCTCTACGAGGGCAGCTCGCTCGTCACGCTCGAGGCCATGGCGCACCGCCGCGCGGTCGTCGCGTCCGCGGCCGGCGGGATTCCCGACAAGGTCCGGCCGGGGCAGAACGGCTGGCTCGTCACGCCGGGGGATCCGTCCTCGCTCGCGGCCGCGATCAGCGGCGCCGTCAGCGATCCAGCCAGATTGGCGCACTACGGGCTGGCCGGCCGCGCGATCGTCGAGCGGGAGTTCTCATGGACGGCCGCGGGGGATGCCACGGTCGCCCTCTATCGAGAGTTGCTCGCATCATGACCGGGGCTGAGGGGCGGGAGCCCGCCCCGCTCAACGTGTCGCGCGTCGGGCTGGTGCTGGTGTTGATCGCGGCCGCGCTGCTGCGCTTCTGGGGGCTCTCGCAGGGGATCGGCTTCAGCCCCGGCGTCGACGAGCCGGAGATCATGGAGCGCGCCGTCCGGATGATGAAAACGGGCGACCTGAATCCACATTTCTTCGACTACCCCGGCTTGTATATATACGTCCAGGCCCTGGTGGCGGTGGTCCGGTTCCTCGTCGGCGCGATGGCCGGCAAGTGGGCGGCGCTCGCACACGCGGCGACGGAGGACTTCTACCTGTGGGGACGCGCCGTCACGGCCCTCCTCGGCACGGGGACGGTCTGGGTCGTCTATCGCATCGGCCTCCGCTGGGGCGCGCGCACGGCGCTCCTCGGCGCGTTGCTGCTGGCCGTCATGCCGATGCACGTGCGCGAGTCGCACTACGTGCTCACCGACGTGCCGGCCACGTTCCTGGTCGTGCTCACCTTGCTGTTGTCGCTGCAGGCGAACGAGCGCGCGACGGTCCGGGCGTTCGCGATTGCGGGTGCCGCCGCAGGGCTCGCGGCGGCGACGAAATACAACGGAGTGCTCGCGCTGCTGATGCCACTCCTGGCCTGTGCGATGACGCCGACGCTGCGGCCGTCCAGGGCCGTCGCCATCCTCTGGACCATTGCCGCGATGCTGGGCGCGTTCTTCGTGGCGGCCCCCTACACGTTCCTCGATCTGCCGCACTTCCTGAACCAGTTCGCGCGCCTGTCATCCGAGTACAAGGCGCCTCCGATCACGACCGAGCCTGTCTGGATCATCTACCTGAAGTACCTGCGCATCGCATTCGGCTGGCCGGGGACGGTGCTGGTCCTCCTGGGTGTGATCTCCGGCCTCGTGCGCGTCGTCGCCGGGCCCGATCGTCTGAAGTGGGCGCTGGTGACGGTGTTCCCGCTGGTGTATTTCAGGTTCATCTCCGGCCAGAACATCATCTACGGCCGATACCTCCTGCCGCTCATCCCGTTCCTCGCGCTGCTCACGGGCGCGTTCGTCGTCGGGCTCGTTGCGCGGATGCACCGGATGCAGTTCGCCCCGAGGTGGCGCAACCTGGCCGCGGTGGGCCTGTCGGTCATCGCCATTGCCCCGCCGGCCGTCACCGCGATCCGCTATGACGCGGACGCCGCCAGGACCTGGACCCACGCGCTCGCGTACGACTGGATCCGCCGGGAGCTGCCGCCAGGCACGCACCTCGGGCTCGAAGGCTCGCTCGCGATCAAGCTGCCCGGCAGCTACAAGACCAGCTACGTCAAGCAGCTGCGCCACGGCACGGTGGAGTCGTACCGGGACAAGGGCATCCAGTATGTCGTCGCCTCCTCCCAGTGTTACGGGCCATACCTGGACGCGCCGGCACGTTTTCCGGTCGAGTACGCCGACTATCAGGAGATCTTCCGTCAGACCGAGGAAGTGGCGCGCTTCACACCGTCGCCCGCCCATCCGGGACCGGAGCTCATCATCCTGAAGGTGAAATCGTGAGCCGGACCGCGCTCGGCCGGTCAGCGTGGGCGCTCGCCGGCCTGACGGCGATGGAACTGGCGTGGCGCGAGATCGCCAGGCGCTCGCTCTTCCGGCTCGTGCTGGGGACGACCCCGTCCGTCGCCGCCGTCGTGACGCTCGCGCTTGTGTGCGCAGCCATCTGCCTCTACCTGTTGCCTCGGCGGCGCGTGGGACCGGTCTTGACGGCGCTCTTCACGATCGGGCTCGCGCTCCAGCTGCAGCTCGGCGCCCGGCTGCAGAGCGACGGGTTCTACTACTTCGCATACCTGCGGTCGCTTGCGTTCGACCACGACGTCAACTTCATGAACGACTACAGAATGCTCGGCCTCGGCGACAAGACGCACCTGTTCCAACCCACCGCCACCGGGTACGCCGAGTCCGCGTGGACCATCGGTCCCGCGATCGTCTGGTCTCCGTTCTTCGCCGTGGGGCATCTCGCTGCCACACGGCTGCGGGCGTCCGGCGCCGACGTCGCGACCGACGGCACGTCGTACCCATACCGCCAGGCGATCTGCGTCGCGAGCCTTGTCTACGGACTGCTCGGCTGCTGGTTCGCCTACCGGCTAACGCGGCTCTTCTATCCTGGACCGCTCGCCGCCGCTGCGGTCGCGCTGACGGTCGCCGGCTCCTTCATGCTCTGGTACTTCGTGAAGGAACCCAGCATGACGCACGCGACCTCCATGGCGTCGGTCGCGGGCTTCACGTGGCTGTGGGCGGCGACGCGCGGGCGCCGCACGGTTCCGTCCTGGGCGCTGCTAGGGCTGATCGCCGGTTTCATGGCGCTCATCCGCTGGCAGAATCTGTTGTTCGCGCTCCTGCCGGCGGTCGATGCGCTGGGGGTGCTGTGGCGACACCGCGGGACCCGGGACTCGCGAGAGCTCCGGGACGCCGTTGCCGGCAGCGCCGCGTTCCTCGTGTGCGCGCTCGTGGGATTTCTGCCGCAGATGCTGGCGTGGCAGTCGATCTACGGCAGCCTGATCGCGCGATCTCCTGTCGGTCCGCAGATCCGCTGGACGGATCCACACCTCGTCGACATCCTCTGGTCGGCGCGCAACGGGCTGTTCAGCACCGCGCCGATTCTCTACCTCGGCGCGATCGGCCTCGCCGCCTTCACCGCCGTCCGGCCGGCAACGGGATTCCCGATGGTCGCCGGTGCGCTGGTGATGATCTATTTCAACGCGTGCATCCAGGACTGGTGGGGCAGCGCCGGGTTCGGCGGACGCCGCTTCGACGGCTTGATCCCGATGTTCTCGGTGGGTCTCGCCGCCTTCATCGAATACACCGGCGGGCTGGTCCGCCGGCACGCGGCGGCAGCCGTCACGGCGCTGCTCGCGGCGATCGCGGTCTGGAACCTGGCGCTGATGGGGGCGGCGCAGCAGGGCGCGGTCCGCATCGGCGAAACGCTGTCCTTCGACCGCGCGTGGGCGTCACAGGCGCGTGTGGCTCACGGCTGGTTCGGCAATCCGTTCACCTATCCGGCAAGCCTCGTCTTTGCGCTCCGCAACGGCGTGTCGCCCGGCGAATACGACGTGCTGTCGACGAACCGCTTCCTGGCCGATCCGCTGCAGCCCTACGGGCGCGTGGATGTGGGGGACGACGCCTCCACCGAGCCCGGGGCAGGA
>JANOJK010000889.1:0-5698 GCA_031408165.1 Acidobacteriota bacterium
GGCACCGCCGCAATCTGCCGGTCCGCGGGCAGCGTACCAAGACCAACGCGCGCACGCGGAAGGGCCCGCGCAAGGGCGCCGTCGCGAAGAAGAAGACTGTTTAGCTTCCAGCTTCCCCGCTGCCGGCTTCCAGCATGTTCGCTGGGAGGTCGGAGCTGGAAGCCGGAAGCTGGTAGCTGGTAGCTGAATTTTATGGCAAAAATCGAAACCATCGACGCGTCCGTCAAGCCGGAAACCGGCGGCGGCAAAAAAGGCGCCGGACGTCCGAAGAAGAAGACCTTCAAGAAGCGCGGCGAGAAGCGCATCATCCACCACGGGCTGGCGCACATCCACGCCTCGTTCAACAACACCACGATCACGATCACCGACCCTGAAGGAGCCGTGATCGCGTGGTCGAGCGCGGGCGGCATCGGCTTCAAGGGCTCGCGCAAGGGCACGCCCTTTGCGGCCACGCAGGCCGCGATCGCGGCCGGTAACGCGGCGAAGGCGTTCGGCATGCGCAGCCTCGAGGTGCGCGTGAAGGGCCCCGGCGCGGGGCGCGAGTCGGCGATCCGCGCGCTGCAGACGATCGGGCTCGACGTGAAGTCGATCCGCGACGTCACCCCTATCCCGCACAACGGATGCCGGCCGCCCAAGAGACGACGGGTGTAAGGTAAGTTCGAATGGTGAATGCTGAATGTTGAACAGGAATCATTCAGCGTTCGACATTCAGCATTCAGCATTCAGCATTCAGCATTCAGCGTTCAGCATTGACAAGCGTTTAGAGGACCAAGAATGGCACGTTATACCGGACCTGTTTGTCGGCTCTGCCGGCGCGAAGGCATGAAGCTCTTCCTCAAGGGAGAGCGCTGCTACACGGAGAAGTGCGCGATCGAGAAGCGCAACCTGCCGCCCGGCCAGCACGGCAAGCTGCGCAAGGCGAAAGTCGTGGGCTACGGGCTGCAGCTGCGCGAGAAGCAGAAGGTCAAACGCATCTACGGGGTGCTCGAGAACCAGTTCCGCCGCTACTTCGAGATGGCGGACCGGACGCGCGGCATCACGGGCGAGACGCTGCTCCAGTTGCTGGAGCGCCGCCTGGACAACGTGCTCTATCGCCTCGGGCTCGCGACGTCGCGGGCGCAGGCGCGGCAGCTCGCGCGCCACGGCCACTTCACCGTCAACGGGCGGAAGGTCGACATCCCGTCGTTCCAGGTCAAGCCCGGCGACGAGATCGGCGTCCGGGCGACGAGCGCGCAGAACCCGGCCATCCAGCACGCGCTCGAGGAGGTCAAGGGGCGCGGCGTACCCGAGTGGCTCTCGTTCGACGCGGGCTCGATGTCGGGGCGCATCGCCTCGCTGCCGACGCGCGAACAGATCAATCTCCCGGTTCAGGAACAGCTGATCGTCGAGTTGTACAGCAAATAGAAATGCTGAACGTCGAATGCTGAATGCTGAATATTCAGCATTCAACATTCAAACTTCGGAATTGTAGAAGTTCCCCGCCCGCAGCCAACCCGGGCCTGCGGCGGGAGGCGGGGGACAAGACGGCAGGCCCGGCGGGTCGCCCACGACAGGGCGCCCGATTGAAAGGTAGCACGAGACATGTTGTGGAAAGGTTTTCAGCGGCCCAAGCGGCTCGAGTTCGAGCGCGAGACCCTCACGGACCGGTTCGGGCGCTTCCACGCGCAGCCGTTCGAGCGCGGGTTCGGGACGACCGTCGGGAACGCGCTCCGGCGCGTGCTGCTCTCCTCGATTGAGGGGGCGGCGGTCACGGCGGTCAAGATCGACGGCGTGCTCCACGAGTTCTCGCCGATCCCGGGCGTGGTCGAGGATGCGACCGACATCATCCTGAACCTGAAGCAGATCCCGCTCAAGACGCACACCGACGCCACCAAGACACTCTACCTGCGCGTCGACAAGGCCGGGGAGGTGCGCGCGCGCGACATCGAGGGGGACTCCGACATCGAGATCCTCGAGCCGGACGCGCACATCGCGACGGTCGCCGAGCACGGCAAACTCCACATGGAGCTGCGCATCAAGCGCGGCCGCGGGTACGTGTCGGCCGACAAGAACTTCGACGAGGATCTCGGCATCGGCTGGATCCCGATCGACTCGGTCCACTCGCCCGTCAAGAAGGTGAACTACCTCGTCGAAGCGGCGCGCATCGGCCAGAACACCGACTACGACAAGCTGACGGTGGACGTGTGGACCAACGGCTCGGTCACGCCGCGGGACGCCGTGTCCCTCTCGGCGAAGCTGATTCGCGATCACCTGAACATCTTCATCAACCTCGAGGACGTCGCGGAGCTCCAGGCGGAGGCCGGTGGCGACACGCCGGGTGCGACTTCCAACGAGAACCTCGACAAGAGCGTCGAGGAGCTGGAGCTCTCGGTCCGGTCCTACAACTGCCTCAAGAACGCGAACATCCGCACCATTCGCGAGCTGGTGAACAAGACCGAAGGCGAGATGCTCAAGACCAAGAACTTCGGCCGCAAGTCGCTGAACGAGATCAAGGAGATCCTGACGTCGATGGGTCTCAGCCTCGGGATGCGCCTCGATCAGCCGGCGGCGGCTTCGCAGGAATAGGCTTTAGGCTTTGGGCTTTAGGTAGGCTTTAGGTAGGCTTTCGGTGGCCAAGGCCCCTAAAGCCCAAAGCCTGAAGCCTAAAGCCCAACAAGGATCAGAGAAATGCGTCACAGAGTTGGACAGAGAAAACTCGGCCGCGTCACCGAGCACCGGATCGCGATGCTGCGCAACCAGGCGGAAGCGCTGATCCAGCACGGGCACATCGAGACGACGGTCCCGAAGGCGAAGGAGCTCCGGACCTTCGTCGAGCGGATCATCACGATCGCGAAGCGCGGCATCGCGGCGGGGGACGTCAACCAGGGGGCGCTGCACGCGCGCCGCCTCGTGCTGCGCGACATCCAGAACCGCGACGTCGTCAGCAAGCTGTTCGATTCGATCGCGCCGCGCTTCGCGGCGCGGCCGGGCGGCTACACGCGCATCCTGCGTATCGGCTACCGCCGCGGCGACAGCGCGGAGGTCGCCCAGATCGAGCTCGTCGGCAGCGAGTACGACCCGAACGCGGAGGCCGAGAAGGCCGCCGCGCCGGCGAAGGCGAAGCCGAAGGGTGTGGGCGGCCGCCTGCGCGCGGCGGCGGAACGCCTGCGCGGCAAAGGGAAGGCAGCCGAAGGAGACGAAGGAGCCGAAGGAGACGCGCCGGCGAGGAAGGCCAAGCCCGAGCGCACCTACGACGGCAAGGGGGGCAAGACCGACACCCGCGGCAAGGGCGCGAAGACCTCGACCCCGCGTAAGTCCGGGGGCGCTTAACCAGCTTCCAGCTTCCAGTTACCAGCTACCAGTTGAGCCGAGTCGCTAACGCGACTCGGCTTTTCTGTTTCTGGAAGCCGAAAGCCGAAAGCCGAAAGCTGGAAGCTGGAAGCCGGAAGCTGGAAGCCGGAAGCCGGCAGCTGACGGCTGGCAGCTGACTCAGACCTCCTCAGCCTCCTCAGCGCCGCGCTCCGACTTCGACGCGGCGATGATCTTCGCGTGGAGGTGCTGCGGGACTTCCTCGTAATGATCGAACTCCATGTGGTACGAGCCGCGGCCGCCAGTGGCTGAGGTGAGGTGCTGCTCGTAGGTGAGCATCTCCGACATCGGGACCTTCGCGCGGATGACCGTGGAGAGGCCGCGCGTGTCCATGCCGCCGATGCGTCCGCGCCGGCTGTTGAGATCCCCCATCAGGTCGCCGGCGAAGTCGTTCGGCGCGTACACTTCCACGTTCATGATCGGCTCGAGCAGCGTCGGGCGCGCGCGCGCCATGCCGTCCTTGAACGCCAGCGATCCCGCCATCTTGAAGGACATTTCGCTCGAATCGACCGGGTGGAACGAGCCGTCGTACACGCTCGCGCGGAAGTCGACCATCGGGTAGCCGGCGAGGAAGCCGCGCATCCGCGAGTCCTGAATCCCCTTCTCGATCGCCGGGACGAACTGCCGCGGGATCGATCCGCCGAAGGTGTCGTTCACGAACTCGAAGTCGCTGCCGCTCGGCAGCGGCTCGAACTTCACCTTGCAGTCGCCGAACTGCCCGTGCCCGCCGGTCTGTTTCTTGTGCCGGCCGTGCGCCTCGACCACCGACTTGATGGTCTCGCGGTACGGGATCCGCGGCAGCTTGAGCGTCACTTCGACGCTGAACCGCCGCTTCAGCTTGGCGATTGTCACCTCGATGTGCGACTGGCCCTGGCCCGCCAGCAGCAGCTCCTTGGTCTGCGCGTCCCTCGTGTAGTTGATCGTCGGGTCTTCCTCCTGCAGCCGGTGGAGCGCCGTGCTGATCTTCTCTTCGTCGCCGCGGCTCTTGGGCTCGATCGCGTACGAGATGACGGCTTCGGGGAACGCAATCGGCGGAATCCGCGCGAAGGCCCCCTTGTCCGCGAGCACATCGCTCGTCTGCGTGTCCTTGAGCTTCGCGACCGCGCCGATGTCACCAGCTCTGATCTCCGGCACGTTCGTCTGCGCTTTGCCCTGGAGCAGGATCAGGTGGCCGAGCCGCTCGGGCGTATCCTTCGTGGCGTTCTGGATCGTCGAATCCGCCTTGAGCGTGCCCGACAGCACGCGGAAGATGGTGATGCGTCCGGCGAACTGATCCGCGACCGTCTTCCAGACGAACGCGGACGCCGGGCCGGCGTCCTTCGCCGCGACCTCGATCTCGTCTCCGTCCGCGCCGCGCGCCTTGAGCGGCCGTTCGGCGGGCGAGGGCACGTAGCTGACGAGCGCGTCGAGCAGCGGCTGCATCCCGATGTTCGCCGTGGCCGAGGTCAGGACGACGGGGAAGACGCGCGCCGCCGTGACGGCGCGCTTGAGCCCCGCGACGAGATCCTCCTGGCCCAGCGTGCCGGCGTCGAAGAACTTCTCCATGAGCGCATCGTCCGCTTCGGCCACCATTTCGATGAGCGCCTCGCGGGCCGCGTTGGCGGTTCCGATCATGTTTCCGGGGATGGCGCCGTCGACCGGCGCCCCGCTGCCGTCGCTCGCGAACATGCACGCCTTCATCGAGACGAGGTCCACGACGCCGGCAAAGCCCTTTTCCTCGCCGATCGGCAGCTGGATCGGGATGACGGTGCGGCCGAACACGCCGCGAAGCGACTCGAGGCAGCGGTCGACGCTCGCGCGCTCGCGGTCGAGCCGGTTGAGGGCGATGAGCCGCGGCAACGACAGCTCGGCCGCCGTCTCCCACACTTTCTCCGTCGACACCTCCACGCCGTGCAGCGAATCGACGACGACCAGGGCCGCGTCCGCCACGCGCAGCGCCGCCCGCGCATCGCTCAGGAAGTTCGCCAGTCCCGGCGTGTCGATGAAATTGATCTTCGTCTTGTTCCACTCGGCGTACGCGACGCTGGCGGACAGGGTGTGCTTGCGGGTGATCTCTTCCTCGTCGTAATCCGTGATCGTCGTTCCCTCGTCGACCTTTCCGAAGCGGTTGACGGCCCCCGCATCGAAGAGCAGGGCGGACACGAGCTGCGTCTTGCCGGAACCGGAGTGGCCGACCAGTGCGACATTGCGCAGGCTGGTGGCGTCGTAAACCTTCATGGCGCTCGTCGTGATTTCCTCGATCGCACTGATGGTCGGCGGCATCGGGGTCATGGCGATCATGATGATCTCGGTCACCGAACGCACGCGCGAGATCGGCGTCCGGAAGGCGCTCGGCGCGCGCCGCCGCGAG
>JANOJK010000890.1:0-2695 GCA_031408165.1 Acidobacteriota bacterium
ACGGTGTCGGCGGCGGAGCTGAAGCCGGGCCAGGAGCGCAAGGAGCTCGAAGGCGTGTTCCTCGTCAAGGACAACAAGGCGACGTTCGTGCCGGTGCAGACCGGCATCGCGGGCGAGAAGTATTTCGAAGTCCTGGCGGGGGGGTCAAGGAGAGCGACCAGGTCATCGTCGGGCCGTTCACCTCGGTGCGCGAGCTCGCCGACGGCGCGGCCGTAAAGATCGAGGCGGCCTCCCGCTCGTCAGTGGTGAAGAAGTAGTGAACAGCTGGCAGTTGGTAGTTTGACCGTTGAGGGTTTACCGGTCACGATGCCGAGCCAGCGGTTCATGGTGTTCCAGAACGGTGAACGGTCAACGGTGAACGGCAACCAGACATGAATCAGTTCATAGAAGCCGCGGGCATCGCGCTCGGCGCGATCTGGTCCAACAAGCTGCGATCGTTCCTGACCGTGCTGGGGAACATCGTCGCGGTGACGTCGATCATCGCCGTGGTGTCGCTCGTCCAGGGGTTGAACGAGTACGTCACCAACGCGATCATCTCGGACGTCGGCGCCGACAACTTCACGATCCAGCGGATGCCGGTCATCCGCACGCAGGCGGACGAGGAACGGGTCCGCAACAACCCGCGGGTGACGCTCAAGGAAGCGGTCGCGGTGCGGAAGTACAGCGAGAACGTCAGCGCGGTCGCCGCCCAGGCGAACGCCTCGGCGCGGCTGGCCTACCGCACCGAGGCGATGGACGGCATCCAGATCCAGGGGGTCACGCGGGACTACATAGTGTTTGCGACGTTCACGGCGGACCGCGGCCGTCTGATCAGCCCCGTGGAGGTGGACTCGGTGCGCCCGGTCGTCGTGATCGGCGCCGACGTCTCGAGCCGGCTGTTCGGGCCCGTTGACCCGATCGACAAGACGATCTCGATCAACCGCCGGCATTTCCGGGTCGTCGGCGTCAGCGAGAAGAAGGGGTCGATGTTCGGGCAGTCGCAGGACGAGTTCGCGATCATCCCGATGGGTCAGTACCAGAAGATGTTCGGGAACCGGATGTGGGGCCTGCAGGTCATGGTCAAGCCGAAGTCCCCCGATGTCATCAAGGCGGCGATGGACGACGCGACCGTCGCGCTGCGCAACGAACGCCGGCTCCGCCCGAAGGATCCCGACAACTTCGGGATGTTCACCTCCGACTCGCTCCTGGCGATTTATCACGCGGCCACCAACGGCCTCTTCGCCGTCCTCATCGGGGTCGTCGCGCTGTCGCTCGTCGTCGGCGGCATCGTCATCATGAACATCATGCTGATGGTGGTGACCGAGCGGACGCGGGAGATCGGGCTGCGCAAGGCGCTCGGCGCGCGGCGGCGCGACATCGTCTGGCAGATCCTGACCGAATCGGTGACGCTCTCGACATTCGGCGGGATGGTCGGCACGCTCATCGGGTTCGGCGTGGCCCTGCTGATCAGCAAGTTCTCGCCGATGCCGGCGTCGGTGCAGCTCTGGTCCGTCCTGATCGGCGTCGGCATCACGGCCTTCGTGGGCCTGTTCTTCGGCCTCTACCCCGCGATGCAGGCCGCGAAGCTGGATCCCATCGAAGCCCTCAGGCGTGAGTAGCGCCGCGTTGGACAGAGCGAGGCGGGAATAGCATGGCAGGACTTCGCAGCGGCCTCCTCCGCGAGATCATCGGGATGTCGATCCAGACGCTGCGCACGAGCAAGATGCGCTCGGCGCTGACGGTCCTCGGCATCGTCATCGGCATCACGTCGATCGTCGGGATGACCTCGCTCATCCGCGGCTTCGACGACTCGCTACGCGAGTCCCTGAAGGAGCTCGGGCCGAACACGATCATGGTCCAGAAGTTCAGCGGGCTGACCATCCTCAGCGGCAAGAGCTTCCTGGAAGTCGCGAAGCGGCCCAACCTGACGATCGACGACGCCCGGGCCATCGCGGAGGGATGCCCGTCGGTGGCGCTGATCGACGTGTGGCTGGGCGCCATGGGCAACAGCCGGTCGCGGCTGTTCTACGGGAGCGCCCGCACGACACAGATCGGGGTCTTCGGGGCGACCGAGAACTTCGCCGCGGTCAACTTCATCAAGCTCGAATCCGGACGCTTCTTCATTCCCACCGAGGTCGAGCACCGGCGCAATGTCATCGTGCTCGGGCAGACCCCGGCGAAGTCCCTGTTCCCCAGCACCGATCCGATCGGCAAGATCATCCGGGTAGGCTCCACCCAGTACACGGTGATCGGCGTGCTGGGGCCGCGGCCGAACCTGGGCGGCCTCGCGCAGGGTGTGGACGACTTCGCCGTCATCCCCTACACGACGCACGAGAAGTTCTGGGGCAAGGTGCTGAAGGGCTCCGCGAAGGTCACGGCCGGCAATATCGGCCCGGGCGTGTTCCGGACGGCGATGATCGTGGTGGTGCCGAAAGACGACATGCGCGCGGCGGCGATGAGCGAGGTCGAATCGATCATGCGCATCCGCCACAACCTGAAGCTCGATCAGGAAAACGACTTCGACCTGGCGACGCAGGACGCGGCGCTCAAGGTGTGGGACAAGATCAGCCAGGGCACCTTCATGGCGCTCGTCGTGATTTCCTCGATCGCACTGATGGTCGGCGGCATCGGGGTCATGGCGATCATGATGATCTCGGTCACCGAACGCACGCGCGAGATCGGCGTCCGGAAGGCGCTCGGCGCGCGCCGCCGCGAG
>JANOJK010000898.1:0-2028 GCA_031408165.1 Acidobacteriota bacterium
ATGAACCCGCCGATGTGCGCCCAGAACGCGGTGCCGCCGCCCGCCGCGTTCGAGAAGCCGAGCGATCCGACGCCGCTGACGAGCTGCAGCAGGAACCAGAGGCCGAGGAAGAAGATGGCGGGGATCTCCACCAGGTCGAAAAAGATGATGACGAAGATCACGGTGAGCACGCGCGAGTACGGATACAGGACGAAGTAGGCCCCCATCACCGCAGCGATGGCCCCGCTTGCGCCGACCATCGGCACGCCGGAGAAGGGATTGAACAGGATCTGCAGCACCGCCGCCGCCGCGCCGGCGCCGAGGTAGAAGACGAGGTACCGGCCGTGCCCCAGACGGTCCTCGACGTTGTCCCCGAAGATCCACAGGTAAACCATGTTCCACAGGATGTGCATCCAGCCCGCGTGCAGGAACTGGCTGGTGAAAAGCGACGGCCACCAGAACCAGGCGGGGACGACCGCATAAGTCGCGACGAACTGCTCGAGCCCGATGCCGGGCAGCATGAGCTGATACAGGAAGACGAACACGTTCAAGGCGATGAGCCCGATCGTGACAAATGGGGTCGTGCGCGACGGAATCACGTCGCTGACCGGGAACACTGGAGGAGTATAGACTCGGCGTATAATCGGGTGTGGCAAGTCCCCGGCCCCGGCTGGGCGTGATTCTCAAGATCCTCCTCGCCGCCTATATCGCGGCGCTCGCCACGCTGCCGTTCGCGCACCACGACCTCGTCTGCCATATCAAATCCAGCACACACTGCGGCGTCTGCCACGTCGGCACGTCCGCGGACGACGCGAGCGCCCAGCTCCGTCCGGGGCACACGGATCTTGCAGACGCGGGCCGTGCGGGGGAGTCCCGCAGCTCGTTTGCCGCTTCCCGCGTACTGCTTCCCTCGTCGGGCCGTTCGCCCCCCGCCAGCGCGCCTTTCCTTCTGTAATTCATGACGCGGCGACGGCGCCGCGTACGAAGGTCATTTCGCAGTCCCGTACGGGACTCAGGACGCCCCGAACATTTGTCGGGGGGGCGCCTGCGTGGCGAGGAGGTAGTCGTGTTGAATCTGCTCATGAAGAGGGATCGAGGGTTCCGCGCTCTGGTCCTGTCCGCCGCGATGTGCGCAACGCCGCCCGCGTTCGCGCTCGATCGGGCGCCCCAGGCGGCACCGGCGCCGGCCGGCGCGGTGCAGGATCCGCAGCAGGCGCTGCGCGCCCAGATCGAGCTGTTGCGTCAGCAGTTGGAGGCGCTGCAGCAGAAGGTCGCGGCGCTCGAGGCTGCCGCCGGTCAGCCCGCAGCCGCGGCTGCTGCCGGAGCACCGGCCGGAGCCCCGCCGGCCGCACCCCCTCCGGCTGCGGCACCCGCCGGCGCGGACGTGCCCGCCGGCGCGCCGGGTGCCGGCGGCCCTGCCGGCTCGCTGCCGGTCTACGGCAATGCGTCCTTGCTGTCGAAGATCTTCAATCCCGACATCGCCGTGGTTGGCAACTTCACCGGTGCGGCGGGGAGAAACGACATCGAACCGCTGGCGGCGTTGAGTCTGAATGAGGCGGAGCTGAGCCTGCAGGCGATCGTCGATCCCTACGCCCGCGCGGACTTCTTCCTGGCCGCGTCGCCGGAAGGGCTCGAGATCGAGGAAGGCTTCCTGACGTTCCCGACGCTGCCGGGCGGCCTGCTGATGAAGGTCGGCAAGATGAAGGCGCAGTTCGGAAAGGTCAACACCATGCACAGCCACATCCTGCCGTGGGTGGATGCGCCGCTGCCGATCAAGAACCTGCTGGGCGGCGAAGAAGGATTGAACGATTCGGGGGTGTCGGTCTCGAAGCTGATCCTCAACCCGCTGCTGTTCCTGGAGGCGACCGGAGAGGTCTACAACGGCACCAACACGCTGTTCAGCGGACACAAGCGAAGCGATCTGACGTATGTCGGGCGGCTGCGCGGCTACCGGGATGTCACCGAGGCGACGAATCTCGACATCGGGACGTCGTTCGCGTACGGACACAACGACGCGGGCCCTGATTCCAGAACACGCGTGTTCGGCGT
>JANOJK010000904.1:0-2629 GCA_031408165.1 Acidobacteriota bacterium
GATGAAGTGCCACCGCAGGCGCTCGTCGGAGTCGAACGCGAAGACGGCCTTCTCGCGTTGTTCGGTCGAGAGGGACGTCAACCACCTGCTCGCCGCGCCCGACATGGCCGCCGCCGACCGCTGCGAGGCCGCCACCACGCCACCGATTGCGGCCAGGACGATTGCCGCCACGATTGTGAGACGCGTCATGGCGCGAATCCTAACACGCCCCGCCTCGCCTCGCACCTCGGACCCCACGGCTCACACATGAGTCACACGAAGCGCCAAAGAGCAGAGGCCGCCGAGCACTTACTACCGTTAACCCGCTGACAAGCAGCGGGCGCGAAGCCAGGCATCAGGAAAACAGTTATCCGCGGCAAAGGACCTTGGACGAAGCCACGTCGACAATCACGAAAACAGAAAGTCACCAAGTGCCTTCGTGCCTTCGTGCAAAGCCGTCGGCTCCTGCAGCTCGCACGTCGCAGGTCGCACTTACTCCGGAATCATCCACGGGAACACGTACGCCTGCAGCATGACGATCACCCCCATGATCGCCGCCAGGGCGACGCTGTGCCAGAACACGAAACGCAGGATGCGTCCCTCCTGCCCCACCTGTCCGGTGGAGGCGGTGGCGACGACGATGCTCTGGGCGTCGATCATCTTGCCCATCACGCCACCGGTGCTGTTGGCGGTCACGATCAGCACCGGGTTGAAGCCCAGCTGTTCCGCGGTGATCTTCTGCAGGCTCCCGAAGAGGACGTTCGAGCTGGTGTCGGATCCCGTGAGGGCGACGCCGAGCCAGCCGAGCAGCGTGCCGAAAAAGGGATACAGCCATCCGGTCTTGGTGAAGGCGAGGCCCAGCGTCGCGTCCGTCCCGCCGAAGCGCGTGACGAAGCCGAGCGACAGCATCAGCATGATCGTCGCGAGCGGCGCGCGCATCTGCCGGAAGGTGGTGGCCGCGACCGTGAAGAACTGTGCCGCTGGCACTCGCAGGTACAGGGCGCTCGCCACGGCGGCGAGCAGGATCGCGGTGCCGGTCGCCGACGCCCAGTTGACGGTGAACCGCGCCGGCTCCGCGCGGTCGTTGCGGTACGCCGCGTCCGCGATTCGCGACCGGTCGACCGGCGCCGTGACGACCGGGTAGTCGCGAAACACCGTGCGATGCAGCTGTGGAACCTGCCAGGAGGGAGCCAGCGCCCCCTGATTGAGAAACGCCTTGACCGGGGCGAGGCCCCACAGGATCACGGCGATACTCAGGAAGATCCAGGGCATCCACGCGCGCGCAACCGCACCCGCCGGCGCGACGGGGGTGGAGGTCGCGGGTGTGACGGGAGGGGCCGGCAGCGCCACGGCGGCCGATTCCCAGGCATCAGCCGGCCGCCACACCCGGCAGAGGAACCCCAGCGCCGCGATCGACGCGAGGCCGCCGGCGATGTCGACGAGCTCGACGCCGATGTAGTTACTCCACGCGAACTGCACGACCGCGAAGGTGCCGCCGCAGACGAGCACCGCCGGCCAGACCGGGCGCAGCCCCCGCCATCCGCTCATCGTCACAACCAGCCACACCGGGATG
The DNA here is from genome assembly GCA_031408165.1 of Acidobacteriota bacterium. Classification (GTDB taxonomy): domain Bacteria; phylum Acidobacteriota; class Vicinamibacteria; order Vicinamibacterales; family 2-12-FULL-66-21; genus JAICSD01. The sequence goes on from JANOJK010000904.1 coordinate 1,553, forward strand.
AGGAGCGAGACGAACGGCAGCTGCCGTCCGGCCATGATCCCGATCGTGGTCGCCGGAATGCCGGTCACGGCGGCGAGCGTCAGAATCGGCGTCCCGATCGCGCCGAAGGCGACCGGCGCCGTGTTGGCGATGAGCGACAACGCGGCCGCGTAGAGGGGCGTGAAGCCGAGCCCGATGAGCAGCGCCGAACAGATGGCGACCGGCGTGCCGAACCCGGATGCCCCTTCGATGAACGCGCCGAACGAGAACGCGACGAGCAGGGCCTGGACGCGGCGATCGCCCGACAGCCGTCCGACCGATCCCTTGAGAATCTCGAATTGCCCGGTCGCGACCGTCAGGCTGTAGAGGAAGACCGCGTTGAGGACAATCCACCCAATCGGAAGAAACCCGTAAGCGGCGCCGTACAGCGCCGTCGCCGCCGCCGTCCCGAGTGGCATGCCGAAGATAAGGACCGACGTGGCGAGCGCCGACACCAGCCCGAGCAGCGCCGCCCGGTGCGCACGCCATTCGAGGAGCCCCAGGGCCCCGAGCAGCAGGACGATCGGCAGCGCCGCGGCGGCGGTGCTCAGCCACGGACTGCCGAGCGGGTCGTACACCTGGATCCACGGCACGGCGCATCATACACAGCTCCCAGCTTCCAGCTTCCAGCTTCCAGCTCCCAGCTCCCAGCTTCCAGCTCCCAGCTTCCAGCTCCCAGCTTCCAGCTCCCAGCTTCCAGCTTCCAGCTCCCAGCTTCCAGCTTCCAGCTCCCAGCTTCCAGCTCGCAACCTCCAACCCCCAACCTCCAACCTCCAACCCCGACACCGGTCCCAGCCGTGAGAGAATCCCCCAATCGTGGCATTCATCAATATCGAAGACTTGCGCATCGCCGCCAGGCGGAGGCTGCCGCGCTCGGTGTTCGACTACATCGACGGGGGGGCGGACGGCGAGGTGACCCTCCGGGAGAATTGCCGCGCCTTCGATGACGTGACCTTCCGCCCGCGGTATGCGGTCGAGACCCCCGCGCCGGACTTGCAGACCAGGGTGCTCGGGACGCCGCTGTCCATGCCCATCATCCTGGCGCCGGTTGGCAGCTGC
>JANOJK010000910.1:0-4286 GCA_031408165.1 Acidobacteriota bacterium
CCGTTCGTCATCGCGCACGAGTGGGCGCACCTGGCGGGCTATGCGGACGAGTCGGAAGCGAACTTCGTCGCGTGGCTGACGTGCCGGCGCGGTGACGCAGCCGCCCAGTACAGCGCCGCGCTCGCGCTGATCGGATATGCGCCGAGGGCCTCGAGCCAGGCGCTCGACATCGGCCCGCGGATCGATCTCTTCGCGATCGGATACCGGTACTCGCGAACCAACGAGACCTTGCGGTTCGCGGCGCGGCAGGGATACGACAAATACTTGAAAGCGAATCGCGTGGAACGCGGCGTCGAGAGCTATGACGCCGTCATTCAGCTCATCCTCGGCACCGGATTGGACCAGAACGGGAACCCGCGTTTCCGGTAAGCGGGCCGGGTGACTTGTCGCCGGGCCGGACGGGGCTATCGCGGATCGAGTTGATCGACGTCGGTCTTGGACAAGGGGACGACCCCGCGTCCCGTCCGCAGGTCTTCGGGGCGCACGTCCGGGTTGGCGCTCAGAAACTCGACCTCGCGCCACTTGCGCCAGCCGCACTCATGACACCGGTACGGCTGGCGATCCGTGATTTTCTGACGGAGCCTTTCCAGGCCGTTACGGAGCCTCGATGGGTAGACGCGCGCCGACGCGCATTTTGGACACTTCATTACTCGTCCTCGAGGGGAAGTGAAATTTTATCACGGCAGCACCTCCCAGTGGAGTCCGGGCAGGCCGTTATGCCACGAAACGTAGGTGGCTGCGAAGCCGATTCCCCAGGCGAAGAAGCAATCGTCAACGCGATCGATCAGGTGGCCGGCCAGCCGCTCCACGACGGAAGTGCTGCATGCACCCCGCGACGCTCGATGCGTCAGGCACGAAGATCGTCAACACCAAGTTCCCTTGTGATCTTTGTGATCCTTGTGGCCTTCGTGATGAGCCGTAGGCCGTGACCTCTGACGATCACTCACGCAGGTGCCCGGACTCCTGCAGGCGCATGTCGAAGGCTACTAACGCGCTGACAGCGTAATCCCGCCGTTCGTGCCTTCGATCTGGATGCGTCCGCCTCCGCCGTTCAGCCGCCCCTCGAGCCGCCGGCGGGTGTTCTCGCCCGTCGTTTCGATCGGCAGATCGCCCGCGCTGATGCCGCCGTTCGTAATGCTCGCCGAGATGGTGGCCTTGGCATCGCGCGGCATGCGCATCTTCAGGCCGCCGTTGGTGAACTCGAGCTTGACGCCCCCCTCCGGGACGCGCAGCAGATCGATGTCGAGCCCGCCGTTGGTCGTGCTGGCCTCCAGTTGACCGCCGACCTCGCGCGTCGTCACGCCGCCATTGGTCGTTTCGGCGGTGATGCGTCCGGTCAACCCGGTGATCTCGATGCCGCCGTTCACCGTCGTGAACTTCACCTCGGCGCCGGCCGGCACCTTCACGCGATACTCCACCTGCACGTTGGCGCCGTTGATGACGAAGCCGGTTATCTTCGACACCTTCGTGTCGATCCTGATGCGGCCGGCGGACACGTCTTCGGAGATGGTGGCGCGTTCGAGCGCGGCCTTGGCGGCTTCGGGACTCGCGCCGCGGGCTTTCTTGGTCGCCGTGACGTCGACGGTGTTGCCGGCCGATGGCTCCACTGCGATCTTGCCGTTCACGTTGTTGATCTCGAGGCGGCCGTTGGCGTCGAGCTGGTAGGTCTTGTGCCACTCGGTGGATTCCTCCGAGCGGAAGTCGGCGGTGACGATATCGCAGCCCGCGCCGCCCACGGATCCGAGCAGCAGGGGCAGGATCAGCACGGGCAGCAGGCGGCGGCGCACGGATGGCATCATGGTTGTTCCCTCGAACGCACTATACGTCGCCGCCACGGCCGTCGTTCCCAAGCTCATCCAACGCCGTGTCTGCTTCCGCCTGAAGGCGGAAGAACCTAGAATCACTTCTCATGGAAGGCTACGTGCCGCTCCCGCCGCTGCCCGCGCGTATCAGCCGCCTGAACGAGCTCGCGTACGACTTGTGGTGGAGCTGGAACGCGGAGGCGCGCGAGGTGTTTCGCGATCTCGACTACCCGCTGTGGCGCTTCACCGATCACAACCCCGTGCTGCTGCTGCATCTGGTCGAAACCGATCGCCTTGCGCACGCGGCGGCCGACCCGGAATTCCAGCGGCTGTACGACGCCGCGATTGAGGCGCTCGACGTCGTGCGCGCGGGCGCGGGGACGTGGTGGTCGCGGCACCCGCTCGCGGCGTCTCTCGAGAGCGACGGCCGGCCGATCGCCTGCGTCGCCCCCGCCTTCTCGCTTCACCAGGCGCTCCCGCTCGACAGCGACGGCGCTGCGGTGGCGGCCGGCGACTTCTGCAAGGAGGCGAGCGATCTCGGCGTGCCGCTCGTCGGCGTGGGCCTCATGCATCCGCACGGATATGTGCACCAGCGGTTGTCGGGGGAGGGCTGGCAGGAAGCGTCAATCGAGTGGCTCGACTGGTCCGATGCGCCCATCACTCCGGCCTTCGCGGCGGACGGCGGACGCGTGGCCTTCGAGGTCGGGCTGCCGGGGGGCGCCGTGCGCGTGCAGGTGTGGCAGGTGCACGCCGGACGCGCGACGCTCTATCTGCTCGATCCGGATGTGCCGGAGAACACGGCGGCGGATCGCGGGCTGTCGGCGGCGTTCTGCCCCGAGGGCAGCGACCTCGCGGCGAGGCGCCGCGCGCTCCTCGACGCGGGGGCCGCGCGCACCCTGACGGCCGTGGGAATCGAACCGGCGGCGACCTTCGACGCGCGCGACATCGATCCGGGCGTCCACGTGCCGGGCTGGATCGCGCGCGATATCGCCGTGCTCGTGGAGCGGCACCTCGGCGCCGACTGGCGCGACCACCAGGACGATGAGCGCTGGTGGGACCGCATGTCGGCGGTGCCGGACGAGGCGCTGTGGTCCGCGCGCCAGCGGCTGCGGGGGTACCTGATCGATTTCGCGCGGGGACGCGCGCGCCGGCGCTGGACGCGCGAGCAGGCGAGCGGCGCCGTCCTCGTGGCGCAAGGCACGCTGCTCGATCCCGACGCGCTGACGATCGGTCTCGCCGGCCGCGTCGGGGACGACCTCCGGCCGGACATCATCTTCCACGACGCCGAGCGCCTCGCGGCGATCCTGACCGCCCGCCGGCGGCCGGTGCAGATCATTTTCGCAGGACAGGCCCACGCGGGAAACCCGTCCGCCAAGGGGCACCTGCAGCGGCTGTTCACGCGCGCGCTCGATCCGATGTTCGGCGGGCGGATTGCCTTTCTCGAGGACTACGACATGCATGCCGCCCGGCTGCTCGTGCAGGGCTGCGACCTCTGGCTGACCATCCCGCCCGCCGCCGGCGCCCGATCGCTCGGCGTCCTCAAGGCGGCGATCAACGGGGTTCCCGTCATCGCCATCGAGCCCTCGCGCCACGACGCCGCCGGGGCCCGTGACTTCTACCGGCGCCTCGAGGAGGACCTCGTTCCGGCCTTTTACCACCGGGATCGGGCCGGGGTGCCGGTGGAGTGGGTGGGACGGGTCCGGGACACGGCGCGCGACGGCATTGTGCGGTTTTCCGCGCGCCGGTCCGTCAAGGCGGCCACCGAAAGGCTGTACAATCGAACTCTCCGACATGTCTGACCGCAAGTACCGCCAGCGCGGGTACCAGGATGAGCCGCGCGAGCCGCGCGGCGAGCACAAGCCCGCGCAGAAGAAGGAATACGCGCCGCGTGGGCAGCCGCCCATCTCGCCGAAGACCTTCAGCATGCCCGGTTTCCGGGAAGTGGTGAAGTGCGTCCGCTGCGGCACGGAGCTCACCGTGGCGACGGCGTGGAGCGTGGCGGGCCAGTGCTCCAAGTGCCAGTCCGATCTGCATAGCTGCGCGCAGTGCGCCCACTTCGATTCCGGCGCCACCTTCGAGTGCCACAAGCCCGTGGCCGCGCGCGTGTCGCCGAAAGACGCGCGCAACGAATGCACCTTTTTCGAACCCCGTACGACGGTCGAGCGGGAAACCAAGTCCGCCCCGGCCCCCAGCAGCCAGTCCAGCGCCAAGAAGTCCTTCGACGATCTCTTCAAGTAACGCGCGGCCTGGACAGGCTTTGGGCTTTAGGCTTTGGGCTTTGGCCATGGCCACCGTCGAGTTCGATCTGCTTGTCGCGTTTGAAGAGCACTCGGTTGAGGGGATCCGCGCGATCCTCGACGCCGGGTTCGACGCCCGCACGCCGATCAAAGGCAAGTCTCCGGTCAACTCACTGCTGGAGATGTACTCGAGATCGGACGCGTTTCCGGCGTGTCTCCGGCTGCTGCTCGAGCGCGGGGCGGTGCT
>JANOJK010000337.1:0-3095 GCA_031408165.1 Acidobacteriota bacterium
CTCGCGCACGTGCTCGAGCACATGGCGTTCAACGGCAGCACGCACTTCAAGCCGGGCGAGCTCATCTCCTACTTCGAGTCGATCGGCGCCAGGCTCGGGCCGCACGTCAACGCGCAGACCGGTTTCGAAGACACCATTTACATGCTCGACCTCCCGACGGACAAGCCCGCCATCGTCGAGAAGGGGCTGACGGCGTTCGCGGACTTCGCGGGCGGGCTGACGCTGGATCCCAAAGAGATCGACAAGGAGCGCGGAGTGGTCGTCGAGGAATGGCGCGGCGGCCTCGGCGCGGGCTCCCGCATCCGCGACAAGCAGATCCCCGTCCTCTTCTACCAGTCGCGCTACGCGGACCGGCTGCCGATCGGCAAGCCCGAGGTGCTGAAGTCGTTCCCGCCGGCGCGGCTGCGCGCGTTCTACGACGCGTATTACCGCCCGTCAAACATGGCGGTCGTCCTGGTCGGCGATCTGGACGCGCAGAAGCTGGACGACATGGTGAAGGCGGCGTTCGGCGGGCTGGCGGCGCGCGGCGCGGCGCCCGCGGCGCGCAAGGTCACGGTGCCGCTGCACAAGGACACGCTCGTGAGCGTCGTCACCGATTCCGAGATCACGCAGTCGTCGGTGTCCCTCATCAGCAAGCGCGAGCGCGGATCGTCGGACAAGGTCGGCGACTACCGGCGGAGCCTGGTGCAGCGGTTCTTCGAGCAGATGCTGAACGATCGGCTCGACGAGCTGTCGCGGCGCGCGGACGCGAAGTTTCTCGGCGCGGGGATCGGCGGGGGCGGGCTGAGCCCGGACGTCGAGACGGTGTCGCTCGGCGCGAACGTGCAGAGCGGCGGGATCACCGAGGGGCTCGTCTCGGTCGCCCTCGAGGCGAAGCGCGCGCGGGACTTCGGCTTCAGCGCCGCCGAGCTCGATCGCGCCAAGAAGTGGATGACGGCGTTCTACGCGCGCGCCTACACGGAGCGCGACAAGACCGAGAGCGGCTCGTTCGCGCAGGAATACCTCAATCATTTCCTGGAGGGGGAGCCGAGCCCGGGCATCACGTTCGAGTACAACCTCGTGCAGCAGCTGCTGCCGGGCATCACCGCCGCGGAGGTGACCGCGCTCGGAAAGACGCTGCTCTCCAACGACAGCCGCGTCATCCTGGCCACGTCGCCGCAGAAAGCGGACATCAAGGTCCCGACCGCCGACGAGCTGAAGGCGGCGCTGGCCGGCGTCGAGTCGACTGCCGTGACGGCGTGGAACGACACCACGTCCACCCGCGAGCTCATCGAGCGCAAGCCCGAGCCGGCGGCGATCGCGTCTACCCGCACCGTGGACGAGGTCGGCCTGACCATCGTGAGGTTCGCGAACGGCGTGGAGGCGTGGCTGAAGCCGACCGATTTCAAGAACGACCAGGTGGTGTTCGCGCTCCAGGCGAAGGGGGGCACGTCGCTCGCGGCCCAGTCCGATTACTTCGATGCGTCACTGGCCACCGCGTATGTGAACCTGTCGGGTGCGGCGGGACTCAAGGCGGTCGACATGCAGAAGCTCCTGGCCGGGAAGATCGCCGGGGCGACGCCGTTCGCGTCGCTCTCCACGCACGGCTTCAACGGTTCGGCGGCGCCGGCGCAGCTCGAGACGGCGCTGCAGCTCCTCTACGCGAAGTTCACCCAGCCGGGCGACGATCCGGAGGCGTTCGAGATGCTGAAGCGGCAGCTCAACTCCTTCGTGGCCAACCGCCTCGACAACCCGGAAACCGTCTTCGGCGACACGCTCGAGCAGGTGAACACCTCCAGGCACTACACCGCGACGCCGCCGACCGTCGAGCGCGTGAACGCCCTCGATCGCGCGAAGATGACGGCCTTTTATCGCCAGCGGTTCTCGAACGCGGCGGATTTCACCTTCTTCATGGTCGGAGCGTTCAAGGTGGACGAGGCGCTGCCGCTGGTCGCGCGATACGTGGGCGGGCTGCCGTCGGCCGGCAAGGCCTCGTCGGATTTCAAGGATCTCGGGATCGCGTTCCCCACAGTGACCGAACGTGTGAAGGTCGAAAAGGGACGCGAGCCCAAGAGCGAGACGGTCATCAGCTTCTTCGCCGACCCGCCGGGGAACGATCCGATGGAGCAGGAGCGGGCGCTCGCGGCCACCGACGTGCGCGAGATCGCGCTGCGCGACATCCTGCGCGAGGAGCTGGGCCAGACCTACACCGTCGCGGTGGACCTGTCGCAGGGACTGCCGCAGCGCGGCGGCGGCCACGTCGAGGTGAGCTTCGGCGCCGCCCCCGAGAACATCGAGAAGATGGGGGCCCGCGTCATGCAGGAAGTGCAGCGGCTCCAGAAGGAAGGCCCGGGCGAGGATCTCGTCAACCGCGCGAAGGAAACCGCCCGGCGAAACTACGAAACCCAGCTGCGCCAGAACGACTACTGGCTCCGCCGCTTCCAGGCCGTGCAGATGTGGGGGCAGGAGCCCGGGATGATCGCGCACCGGCTCGACCGCATCAACGCCGTCACGCCCGCGGCCGTGCAGGAGGCTTTCAAGAAGTACTTCCCCGCCGACCGCATCACGGTGGTGACGCTGGTGCCCGCGGCAAAGTAGCTGGGGTCTGGAAGGCGTCCCTGAGCTAAGGCGCGTAGCGCTTCATGACCAGTTCGACGATGATGAGGGCGGCGACGACCGACGCGATGAACGCGGCGGCCAGCCAGAGCATCATCTTCTTGTAGTAGGCATCCATCTCGTAGCGCGACCTCACGTGTTGCTGCGCCCGGATTATAGGGTAATGGGAGATAATCCCCGCGCATGAACGCGCTCGACTACGTGGTCGTGGTCGCCTACCTCGTCGGAATCACGATCTTCGGGTCGCGCTTCGCCAGGTACCAGAAGAACACGAAGAACTACTTCCTGACCGACAACTCGATCCCGTGGTGGGCGATCTGCTTCACCATCGTCGCGACCGAGACGAGCACGCTGACGTTCATCGGCGTGCCCGCGTCCGCCTACGCCGGCAACTGGACGTTCCTGCAGCTCGCCGCCGGGTACGTGATCGGGCGGATCATCGTCAGCGTCGTGTTCCTGCCGCGGTACTTCGGCGGCGCGCTGGTGACCTCCTACCAGCT
>JANOJK010000951.1:0-6006 GCA_031408165.1 Acidobacteriota bacterium
TTCCTGAGGAGCTCCTGGTCGGCGCCGGGGCCGACGGCGACCGACGACACCGTGATCCGCGCCTCTACCATCTTCTTCACGAGCGCCTCGTAGTCGTCGGGATACGTGCGTCCGTCCGACAGCAGCACCACGTGCTTCGCCCGCGCCCTGGCCGGCTTCAGCGCGAGGTAGGCCTGCTCGAGCGCGGGGAAAATCAGCGTGCGGCCGGCGGGTTCGATCGCAGCGATCTTCTGGCGCATGGCCTCGCGGTTCTGGCCGACGTTCTTCAGCCTGACGTCCCAGTCGAACGCGTCGTTGAAGGTGAGGATGCCGAGGGACTGTTCGTCGGTCATGACGTCCAGCCCCGCCTGCGCCGCCGCCTTCGCGAGATCGATCGACTGCCCGGCCATGCTCCACGACCGATCGAGCACGAGCACGAGCGCAACGGAGGGCTCGTCGCGCCGTTCGAAGGTGACCGGCGTCAGCCGCTCGAGCGCGGTGAGCCGGTAGCCGCCGTCGCCGAACACCGCATCCCCGGTGGCCACGAGCAGACCGCCGCCGCCGTGCTCGACCCAGTCCGACAACCCGCTCATCGACGCATTCGACAATGCTGAGCGGCGGACGTCGCTGAGCACCACGACGTCATACGGATCGAATCCGGCGGACGTGGCGGGCAGACCCGACGGAGGCCGCACCGTGACCTCGAAGCCGGACGCGGTCAGCGCTCCCGCCAGATAGCGCGCGCTCGCGGCGGTGCCTTCGACGTACAGGACGCGCACGCGCGGACCCGCCCACGCGGCGCGCCGGAGGCTGTCATTCGCCGCGATCGGATCGCCGGGCCGCGACACCACGGCCTCGAGGATGACGGGGCCCGCGGTCTCGAGGGTGACGTCGAACGTCACGGCCGTGACCCCCATCGCGAGGGGAACGGACCGCTGGGCCATCACCTTCGCGTCCGCCCGCAACTCCACGGTGCCGGCGCCGTCGCGCTGGCTGCCGATGCGAATGGTCACGGCGAACGTGCCGCCGGTGCCGATCCGCTCCGGGACCTCGATCGACTCGACCCAGGTGTCGCCCAGCGAGCGGACCGCCAGGGGCTCGACCGAAACCGGGACGCCGGCAGACGCGAGCCTTGCCATCGCGCCCCCGACGTCGCCCGCGGTGGGCCGGCCGTCGCTGAAGAGGACGATCCGCGGGATATGCCCCGCGGAGAGCTCGCCGCGCGCCGCGTCCAGGGCGGCTTCGAGATCCGTGCCGCGACGCTCGACGCCGCCTTGCTCCGGTGCGGCGGGATCGATCCGCGCCAGCGCGCGCAGCGCGGCCGTGCCCTCGACGGTATTCGCGGTGGCGCCGAAAACGACGATGCGCGAGTGCGAGGGGCGGAGTGCGGCATTGAGCTCGTCGATGCGGCGCGCGGCCTCTTCGATCGCCGGGCTGCCGACGCTGTGCGACACGTCCACCGCATACACGATCGACTCCCGCGAGGAGGTCGTCGACACCACCGGCCGGGCGAGCGCGACGGCGAGCGCCGCGAGCAGCAGCGAACGAAGCGCCGCCTGCACGCGCCGCTGCCGCGGATTGAAGTTGGTGCGCGCCGCGCGGTGGGCCATCCAGACGAGCGGCACCGTGAGCAGGAGCCAGAGTGCCGCCGGTGCAGTCCAGGTGATGCCCATGGTCAGACCGTGATCCGCCGGAGCCACGTCCACCACTCCGCCAGCGCGGCCGCGAACGCCGCCGCCGCGCAGTAGACCCACCAGGGTTGCCCCGCGCCACCCGTCCCGACCAGCCGCGCCGCCCCGGTGGTGGCGGCGCTGGTCCGTCCGAGGTTCGACACGTCCGGAGTCCCGGCAAATCCGGGCGCCTTGCGCACCGCGGGCGGGGCGAGCCACTCGAGCGCGTTGGCGACGAGCACGGGGAACCCCGGCGCGGATGCCAGGTTGGACTCGAGCGGACCAAACGCGACCACCACCGCCCGTGGGCGGGCGGGAACGTCGCTCACGTAAATGAGCGGCGTGCCGCGGGCGGACCTGGCCACCGCCACGAGCTGCGGCGAGCCGTAGGCGCGCGCCCGCTCGATCGTGAGCGTCAACGGATCCACGCCGGAGACGACGGGGTGGAGCCCGGCCGTCGTCCATTGCGGCTGCTTCTCGAGAGACGCGGGGTTCGACGGACTTGTCGCGCCCCCCGCCAGCCAGGCGGCGTCCGCCGGCGGCGCAAAGTACAGCGCGGGCCGCGGCGGCGCATCGCGCGGCGTCCAGCGGTCGAAGATGACCGCGTCTTCCGGACCGGAACGATAGTCGGCGGGCGCGACAAACGTCGCCCTGATCTCCGGATCGCCCGCGAAGAGGGGCGCGAGCCACGCGGTCTGCGCCCCCACGACCGTGACCGTCAGCGGGCGCGCGCGATCGATCGACGCGACCGCTTCGTTATCGACCTCGAGCGCGTCCTCCGGGACGTCGATGCGCGCCCGCACGTCGCGGTCGTCCCCGTGGCCCAGCCGTACCACCTGCCGCAGCGCTTCGCCGGCCGCCATGTCGACCGTGCGATCCAGGAGCGACGCCTTGCCCCGGGTGAGCCGCACCCGCACCTGCCGGGCGCGCCCGAAGTTGGCGACCTCGAGATAGGCGTCGCCGGCCGCACCGCGATCGAGCGACGGGCGCACCTCGAACGCCATGATGCCGGCGTTCGCCGCGGCTTCGAAGACGGAATGGACCCGCACGCCGGAGTCGAGCGGCCTCGCGACGGCGCCGTCCGTGACGAAGTAGACGGCGTCCGCCCCGGTGAGTTGCGGCCAGGCGCCGGGCGCGCCGCCGGACGGGGTGATGCGGCCGAGCGCCGCGTCGATGAGCGTGACATCTGCCGTCGGGCCCTCGACGAGCCCTTCGGCCGTCGTGGCGAGCGCGACCTCGCCGGAGGCCGAGGCCAGGAGGCGCCGGGCATCGGCGATGGCGCGCGCCCAGCGCGTCTCGCCGCTGCGCGTGCGCGCGAGCATCGACCAGGACGAATCGAGGACGATGAGGACGCGCCCCTGCGACGAGGTCGTCCCGCCGCGGGTCCCCGTGGGACGCGCGCACGCGAGCGCCAGCGCGATCGCGATCGCGGCAGTCAGCACGAGAGACACCGCGCGGCGGATCCGTTCCCAGAGCGTCAGCTCGCGGGATTCGTTGAGCACCCGGCTCCAGAGCAAGAGTGACGCGACGGTCACGCGCGGCGGACGCACCTTCAGCAGGAACAGCCACGTCGCGATCGCGCCGGCCGCCCCCACCAGCACCCACGCCTGCCACGCCGCCATCGCGCCGAACGTCATGCGAGGAGCCGCCCCTGGCGGAACGCCTTGAGCACGATCTCTTCGAACGGACGTTCGGCGTCGGCGCGAACGTAACCGATGCCGTACCGCCCGCAGAACTGCTGCAACTCCGCCGCGTGCGCTTCCCAGGCGCGGACGTACGCCGTGGCGAGCCGCGGGGTGACTTCGAGCTCGCGCAGATCCCCCGTCTCGGCGTCCAGGAACCGGACGTCGCCGAGCGCGCCGGGATCGCGATCCGCCCGGGACGCGATGTGCACCGTGCAGACGTCGTGGCCGAGCGTTCGCAGGATCTTCAAGCCGACCTCGAAGCCGCCCGGATCGAGGAAGTCCGAGATGATCACGGTGAGCCCGACCTGCCGCGGCCGCGAGGCGAACTCCTTGAATGAACCGCGCAGATCGGTCGGTCCACCCGCTTCGAGGCTTTCGAGCTGCTCGAACACGCGGAAGATCCGTCCCTTCCCCCGTCCGGGTGAGAATTCCTGCACGAGCCCGTCCGCGAACGTGAGGATCGTCAGCCGGTCCAGGTGGGCCAGCCCGACGTAGCACAGCGCCGCCGCGATGCGCCGCGCCTGGTCGAACTTCGCGGGCTCGGCCATGGAGCGGCTCACGTCGAGAATCAGGTAGATCGGCAGGTCCTGCTCCTCGTCGAACAGCAGGAGCAGCAGTCGGTTGAGGCGTTTGTACGCCTTCCAGTCGATGTGGCGGAAATCGTCTCCCGGCGTGTACGGCCGGTGGTCCGCGAACTCGATGCCGCGCCCTCGTTGCGGCGTGCGCCGGTCGGCGCGGTTCTGGCCTGCGAACTCGCGCTTCGACACGACGTGCAGGTACTCGAGCTTCTTGAGGAAATCGTCCTGGAAACGGAGGGCCACCTTCAGGCCTCTACGGGACGACGCCGGCCAGCAGCTCGCTGACGATCGTGTCGGTGCTCACCTCGTCGGCCTCGCCTTCGAAGTTCAGGAGGATCCGGTGCCGCAGCGCGGGCATGGCCACGGCGCGCACGTCGTCAACCGAGACGAACGCCTGGCCGCGATTGAGCGCCTGGATCTTGGCCGCCAGCACGAGCGCCTGCGCCGCGCGCGGGCTCGCGCCGTACCGCACGTACTTCTTCACGAGCGCGGTCGCGTAGGGGGAGTCGGGATGCGAGCCGAGCGTCAGCCGGATCGCATAGGCCTGCACCGGGCGGGCGATTGCCACGGACCGCGCGACCTGGCGCATCTCGAGGATCGCGGGACCGTCGGCGATGCGGGAGACGGTGGCCGCCTGGTCGCGCGTGGTCCGTTCCAGGATGTCGTGCATCGACGCTTCGGAGGGATACAGCACCTTGAGCTTGAAGAAGAAGCGATCGAGCTGCGCTTCCGGCAGCGGATACGTCCCCTCCATTTCGAGCGGATTCTGAGTCGCCAGCACCAGGAACGGCTCGTCCAGCCGGTACGTCGTCCTGCCCACGGATACGCTCACGTCCTGCATCGCCTCGAGCAGGGCCGACTGGGTCTTCGGAGTCGCGCGGTTGATCTCGTCGGCGAGCACCACGTTGGCGAAGACCGGCCCGCGCTGGAACTCGAAGAAGGTGCCGCCCTGCGGACCCTCCTGCACGATGTTCGTGCCGACGATGTCGGCGGGCATGAGGTCGGGCGTGAACTGGATGCGCGAGAAGCTGAGATGGAGGACATCGGCGAGGGTGTGGACGAGGCTGGTCTTGCCGACGCCGGGGATCCCCTCGAGGAGGACGTGGCCTCCGGCGACCAGGCTCGTCACCGTCAGGTTGACCACCTCCTCGTGACCGACGATGCGGCGTCCTACCTCCCGGGTGATACGAATGAAGCGCTCGCGGAACTGCTCGATGGCTTCGCCGACGGCCGTGGTGGTCATTGCTTCCGGATGAAGTAGGAGTGGACGCCGGCGCGGCGGCCCTCGGGAACAGCGGGGGGCGCACTCGAGGGGCCACGCTCGAACGCCCGGGGCGCAGTCCTGGTGTAAACCACGGTCGCGTCGCCGCGCTCGGTCTTGCGGCGGATCGCGGTCTCGACGTTCTCGCCCGGATTGTCGGTCTTCGCCTCGATGGTTTCCTTGCGGAGGGCCGCGCCGAGATCGGCCATGCGGCCGCGGCCGCTCGTTTGTTCCGAGCTCCCGCCGAGGCCCAGCCCGGCTTCTTTGCCGCCGCCCGCGTCCTGGTTCGACATCATGATGACACCGGCGCCGCCTCCCGCGCTCGCGTCCTTGACGGACTGGATCGACATCTCGTCCTTGTCGCCCGCCTTCTTCGACTGCGCGGCGGCCCCGGCTCGCGGGTCGGCCGATGCGGTCGCGTCCTTCGGGTCCTTCGGCGTGGCGGCCGGTGCGTCGGAGGCGTCGCCGAGCGTCTCCGCGAGGTCCGCGAAGGCGTCGCGGACCTCCGGGGACAGCGACGCCATTTCGGACGCTCGCTTCAGGCGCTCGGCCAGCGGCTCGAGATCGTCCGGGATCGCGTCCGTCCGTGCGCCGGAGCGGGGCGCTGCCTTGCCGTCGTTCGCCGCTTGCAGGGCCCGGAGCTGCGCAATCCGGGAGAGCAGGGTGCGGAGCTGCGAGGCCGTCAGGGCCCTCCCGCCGTCAGGGGCCATGCCAGCCTCCGCCGCGGCGAGCAGATCTTCGAGCTCTTTCTGAAGGTCAGCGGGCAGCGACGTGACGGATGCTGCCTTCGCGCGCGCCGCCCCGGCGATCGCTGGATCGCCGGCATGCACGCC
>JANOJK010000968.1:0-3300 GCA_031408165.1 Acidobacteriota bacterium
TTCGACAACACGGCGTGGACGATCGGCGGTCCGGTCCTCCTGCCCGGTACCGGCTTCAACCGCGGCCGTGACAAGCTGTTCTTCTTTTTCTCGCAGGACCTCCTGCCGCGCAACGATCCCGGGACGCTGCAGCTGAGCACCATGCCGACCGCCCTGGAGCGGGCGGGAGACTTCTCGCAGACGTTCAACAGCCAGGGCCAGATGCGGTGGATCAAGGATCCGATCCTGGCCGCGCAGGGGTTGGCGTGCAACGTCAACACGGGCGGGCCCGGCTGCTTCCCGAACAACCAGATTCCGGCGAACCGCATCAACCCGATCGGCCAGCGGATGCTGAACCTGTTCCCGCTGCCGAACGCGACCGATCCATCCGGCAGCCGCCAGTACAACTACACCTACCAGAATGTGCTGGAGAAGCCGCGCAACGACCAGGTGGCGCGTGTCGACTTCAACATCAGCCGGGATACGACGTTCTACACCCGTGTGCAGTTCGGGAACGAAGTGAACTCGCGCGGCGCGAATGCGTTCCTGGGGGCCGGCACCGGCAACGGCGGCAACGCCGGCTGGCCGCAATTCAACACCGCGTACGAAGTCGGCTCACTCAGCATGGTGAGCACACTGCTGCACACGTTCAACTCCACGACGGTGGGCGAGGTGACGGTCGGGCGGAACTGGGCTGAACAGCTGGTCAGCCACGTCTCGCAGGAAGATCTCGATCGCAACGATCGCCGCGTGGTGCTGGCCGGGCTGCCACAGTTCTTCCCGAGCGCCAACCCGCAGTACCTGGTGCCCCAAATCAGCTACGGCGGGACCAACGCCCTCCCGAACACCCGCGGCGTCGGGGTGGCCGATCGCTATCCCTTCAACGCCAGCAACATCATCTGGAACTACTCGGCGAACCTGTCGAAGGTTGCCGGCCGGCACAACATGAAGACGGGGATCTTCTTCGAGCACACGGCCCGCCCGGCGCCGCGCGCGGCGGTGTTCAACGGCGCCTACAACTTCGACGGCAACATCAGCAACCCGTTCGACACCAATCTCGGGTTCGCCAACGCGCTGCTCGGATCGATCAACAGCTACACCGAGTCGACGGCCAAACCGTACGCCGAGGGCCGGTTCAACCAGGTCGAGGGGTTCGTGCAGGACAACTGGCGCGTGACGTCGCGTCTGACGCTCGACTTTGGCGCGCGCTTCTACTACCTCGGTCCGACCTATGTCGCGGGTCAGGACGTGTCGTATTTCGACGCCCAGCAGTGGTCGTCGTCCGCGGCACCCCTCCTCTTCCAGGCCGTCTGCCCGAACAACGCGGCGACCTGTGCCGGCAACGTGCGGCAGGCGAGGAATCCGCTCACCGGCCAGATCCTCAACAACACCTACATCGACAAGCTGGTGCCGAGCTCGGGCGACTTCTATGAAGGCATGGTCGTCACCAAGCAGACGGTCTACGACGGCGCGTTCCTCGCTCCGGCGCCGCGCCTCGGCTTCGCGTGGAATGTGTTCGGCGATGGCAAGACGTCGGTGCGCGGCGGGTGGGGCATCTTCTACGACCGCTATTCGGACGACTTCATCCTGGAGCTCGTCGAGCAACCGCCGCTCATGGACACCCGGACGACGAGCTTCACGACGATCGCGGACCTGCAGAATTCGCAGCTGATCCAGAGCCCACGTGGGGTAAGGGCCTTCGCCGAATTCAAGGCGCCGACGGTCTATAACTGGAGCATCGGCGTCCAGCAGGCCCTGCCCTGGAATCTGATAGCGGACGTCGCCTACGTCGGGAACGCGGGCCGCAACCAGCCGGTCCTGAGGCAGATCAACGACCTGCCGTACGGGACACTGTTGAGGCCGGAGAACGCGGACCCGACCAACGGCGGGCAGCCGATCGCGACCAACTACCTGCGTCCATATCGCGGCTACGGCGGGATCGGCGTGCGCGACTGGACCGGCTACAACGACTACCATTCGATCCAGGTGGCCGTCAACCGCCGCTTCTCGCGTGGCCTGGCCTTTGGCGCCAGCTACACCGGCATGAAGCGCAAGTCCATCGGGACCTTCGATCCGTTCCTGGACGAGGCCGCGAACAAGGCGCGCAACTACACTTACACAACGGGTGTCAACGGCAGCCGGCCGCACAGTCTCGTCATCAACTACAACTACGAGCTGCCGAAGGTCAGCGAGAACTGGAACAACCTGTTTACCAAGCTCGTGCTCGACGGCTGGCAGATCTCCGGCATCACCGTGTTGCAGAGTCAGCCCCGCGCCGGCTTCAGCTACGCGTTCACCGGCGCGCCCACCAACGACCTGTCGGGCAACGGCGGTCAACGCCGCGTGTCAGTCGTGTGCGACCCTAACCTGCCGAGCAAGGAGCGGACGTTCGACCGTCAGTTCCGCACCGAGTGCATCAAGCCCGGCGGCGGCCCGAACGATCCGTACTACCTGGGTACCTCGACCAACGACGAGTTCAACCCGCCGGGGTACATCAACCACGACATCACGTTCTTCAAGAACTTCGCGATCGGAACCCGCTCGCTGCAGTTCCGCGCCGAGCTCTACAACGCCTTCAACACGACGCAGTATCAGGACGTCGACACGAGCGCCGTGTTCGACTTCAATACTGGCGCGCAGACCGACACGAACTTCGGCCGCATCACCAATGTCCGGCCGAGTACCAACCGCATCATGCAGCTGGGCCTCAGATTCCGTTTCTGAGCCACGGACAAGACGGATAACACAGCAGGGGGGCGCCCTCCCGGGCGCCCTCCTGTTGTCCGGCGCATTCTTTTGTATATGCGCTCGATGCCGCAACCGGAAAACAGTCGTGGTCGAGCGGCCGCGCCATCACGTCGATCGTTCGGGGCGGCCTGTCGGCGGGCGGCGTCACCGTGTTCGTGCCCGGTGCCGGCAGCACGTTGTATGCGTTCGGCTTCGACATCGAGAAATAGGCGATACTCGATCCATGAAGACCCGGTTCGTTACCGCCGCCGCGGTACTCACCGCGGCCGTGATGGTCGCCGCGCAACAGCAGCCGGCGTCGGCGCCTGCGGACGCCGCGGCGCAGGCGCAGCTCCGTGCGTTCACTCCTGAGGAGATCGCGGCAATGGCGGCGACGATGCCCGAAGGCGCCGCCAGAGAGCTGACCGTGAAGATCTGCGCCCAGTGCCACGAGCCGCAACGGTCGGCCTCACTGCGGCTGACCCGCGAGGGATGGGAAGGCGTCGTCGCCAAGATGGTGGGACTCGGCGCTCGCGCCAGCGACACCGAATTGGAGCAGATTACCGACTATCTGGCGACCAACTTCAAGGGCGA
>JANOJK010000977.1:0-1686 GCA_031408165.1 Acidobacteriota bacterium
TTCAGATCACGGACGTCTCCACACCACTGGCCTGCCGGCCCGTTTGGCCCGCTTTCGTCCGGTAGTGGGGAACGTCGAGAGACCCATGTCAGTCGGACAAGCTTACCGCAAAGGGTTCCTGCTCGTCACGAACCGGAGCGACGCCGGAATCCTCGAGGAGACGCTGGATCTGCGTCTTGATCCACCCGCACGGATCCGGCGTCACGGCGCGAAGAGCACGCCATTCAGCATCACTCAGGTTGACGGCGACGAAGCGGCTGGCATTTCCGTCCATTGAACCTCCCGGCAGAGTTACTCAGCGAGAATAGCGCTGCTCGCCGCGATGCCAAAACAGAATCGCGGAATGGAGTCCATCTGATTTTCTCATGGGTGGGCGTTCGCCGAACGCAGATGGCTCCGGCGATAGCCGTACGCGAAGTAGAAGGCGATGCCGATCGTCATCCAGAGGATGAGGCGCTCCCAGGTCGCCCACGGCAGGCCGAGCATCAGGACGAAGGCCACGAGCGCGGAGAGGGCGGGGAGCAGCGGCACCATCGGCATCCGGAACGGGCGCGGCAGGTCGGGCCTCGTGCGCCGCAGGACGATCACCCCGATCGAGACGATCACGAACGCCATCAGCGTCCCGATGCTGACGAGGGTCCCGAGCGTCGCGATCGGCGTCAGTCCGGCGGCGAGCGCGACGACCACGCCGGTCACGATGGTCGAGATATGCGGCGTTTTGAACCGGGGGTGCACGACGCCGGCCCACTTCGGCAGCAGGCCGTCCTTCGACATCGCCAGGAAGATCCGCGGCTGCGCGAGCATCATGACGACCATCACGGAGCTCAGGGCGGCGAGGGCGCCGACGGTGAGCAGCACCGTGAGGCCGTTCATCAGGGGCGCCCAGGCCGTCCCGGCGGCCCGGCCGGCGGCGGACTCGATCGCCACCACCAGCGGAGCGGGCTCGTTCAGCATCTGCTTGTACGGGACGATCCCCACCATGACCGCCGAGACCAGCACGAACAGCACGGTGCAGATCGCGAGCGATCCCAGGATGCCGCGCGGCATGTCGCGCTGCGGATCGCGCGCTTCCTGGGCCGAGGTCGACACCGCGTCGAACCCGATGTAGGCGAAGAAGATCACGCCGGCCCCACGCAGGATCCCGCTCCAGCCGTACTCACCGAAGGTCCCGGTGTTCTCCGGGATGAACGGGTGCCAGTTGGCCGTGTCGATGAAGAGCGCGCCCGCGCCGATGACGACGAGTACGATCCCGACCTTGATGACGACGATGACCGCGTTCACGGTCGCGGACTCGCTGACGCCGACGATGAGCAGGGCGGTGACGGCGATCGTGATGAGGACGGCCGGGAGGTTGAAGACCGCGGTCGCCGTGCCTCCGCCGGCGAGCTGGACAATCGTCCCCGGCGCCGCGCTGATGGCGGCGGGCATCGACCAGCCCATCTGCTGCAGCAGCGTCACCAGGGTGCCCGACCACCCCACCGCCACCGTCGCGGCCCCGAGCGCGTATTCGAGGATCAGGTCCCAGCCGATGACCCACGCGACGAACTCGCCGAGCGTGGCGTAGGCATAGGTATAGGCGGAGCCGGCGACCGGGACCGAGGCGGCGAATTCCGAGTAACAGAGGGCGGCGAGCACGCTCGTCAGGCCGGCGAGGATCATGGAAATGACGATGGCGGGCCCGGCGTT
>JANOJK010001094.1:0-12701 GCA_031408165.1 Acidobacteriota bacterium
CAGGAACACCTCATCGGCGGCCGGGTTCTGGAGGACCTGTGTTTTGCGAGAAACGCGCTGGGCTGACGCGAACGAGGATCGAGGAATTGAACAGTTCGTTGGCTCTCGGCGGTTCACAGTCGGCAGAAAAACGTCGCAAGCGATGTGGGTTTGTGCGGGTGGCTGACCGACACACGAATGCTAGGCAACTTTGGATCGTCGACCGATGACGATCTGAACGGTGACACCGGCGTGGCCAAGCATGGCGACCAGGGTATCGATACTGAAGCGGTCGATCTTTCCTCGCACAAGATCGCTGACCCTCGGTTGGGTGACGCGAAACAGGCGTGCGGCCTCAGCTTGCGTGAGCCGTCGAGTCTCAATCAGCTTGCTGAGCCGAATCATCAGATTTGTCCGGATCTTGAGATTCTCAGCCTCGTCCCTGGGGAATCCGAGATCTCGGAATACGTTACCGGTGGAGCGTCGAACTTTGAGCGTCATCGAGCCTCTTTCTTCTTCTGCCCTCGGAACCGGAGCAGATCGGCGAAGCGCTTGCGCGCCAAGTCGATGTCCGCATCCCTGGTTTGGGGCGTGCGTTTCTCGAACGCATGGACGACGTAGACAGCGTCGTCGTACTTCGCGACATAAAACACGCGGTGCTCGAACGCCGTGTGTATCCGGATCTCGTACACGCCGGCGCCTACGGTCGTCATCGGCTTCCAATCGTCGGGCATCAGGCCTTGCTGGACCCGCCCCAGTTGGTATCCGGCGGCGCGTCGGGCTTCGGCCGGAAACGTGCGCACGTCATTGAGCGACGACCCGAGCCAGGCGAGCGGCTTCTCGGTAATGGTAGAGTATACACTTACTTATATGTCGCGGAGCGGAGGGCGCCAGGCGGGGTGGCCGCCTTCGCAAGAGAGAAACGGTCGTTGCTTCGGCGGGCCAGGCAGGGGTCCCCGCCGATCAAGGAGCGAGCGTAGCGCCGCGAGCCAGGCGGAGTGGCCGCCTTCGCAAGAGGGACACGGGTAGTTGCTACGGCGGGCCAAGCAGGGGTCCCCGCGGCGAGAGAGCGAGGAGCGGAGCGGGGCGTAGGGGTCCCCGCGACGAGCCAGGCGGGGTGCAGGGGTCCCCGCCGATCAAGAAATGAGTCGTCATCAGTCCGGTCGGGACGGAGAAGAGCTGACCGCTGGGAACGCAGGCTGCCCCGGTCTGCGAGGTCGGTGTCTTCCCTTCTGACCGGACTGATGACGACTCAAAGCAGGCTTTGGGCTTTGGGCTTTGGGCTTTGGGTGGCTTTAGCTAAAGCCCCTAAAGCCTAAGGCCTAAAGCCAAACTGATTGTCGGCCCCGAGGGGGCGAAACTGTAGATCGTATGGCCCGGAAACTCAAATCGGACAAGTTCCTGTTCACCGCGACGCTGGCACTGGTGTGCGCCAGCCTGGTGATGGTGTACAGCTCCTCGGCTGTCATCGGCCTGGAGCAGTACCACAAGAATCCGTCCTATTTCCTGTGGAAGCAGGCGACGTTCGCCCTGCTGGGCCTCGCGCTGATGCCGTTGATCATGAAGGTCGACTACCGCCACTACCGGCAGCCTCTCGTGATCTGGACGGGGCTCGCGCTGGCGGGGCTTGCGCTGGTGGCGGTGCTGTTCGGGCCGCGGATCAACGGCGCGCGCCGCTGGTTCGGCATCGCCGGCATCGGCGTGCAGCCGTCGGAGTTCGCCAAAGTCGTCGTGGTGTTCTTCGTGGCCGCGGTTCTCGAGCGCCGGATGGACCGCATCGACGACCTCCGCTACTCCCTCGTGCCCGTCGGCGTGGTGCTCGGCGGCGTCGTCGGGCTGATCATGCTGCAGCCGGACCTCGGCACGGCGCTGTCGATCATCGTCATCGTGTCGGTGATGGTCTTCGCGGCCGGCATCAACTACCGCTACATCATCGGGCTGCTGCTCGTGTCGCTGCCCGCCGCGTACATCGTGCTGATGAGCGCCGGCTACCGCCGCCGGCGCATGATGGTCTTTCTGAACCCCTGGGAAGATCCGCTCGATAACGGGTTCCAGGTCATCCAGTCGCTCATCGCCGTGGGGACCGGGGGGGTCTTCGGGCGCGGGCTGATGGCCGGCGTGCAGAAGCTGTTCTACCTCCCGTATCCGCATACCGACTTCATCTACGCCGTCATCGGGGAGGAGCTGGGGCTCCTCGGCGCCACCCTGGTGCTGGCGTGCTTCTGCGTGATTGCCTGGCGCGGGCTGCGGACGGCTTTGCGCGCGCCCGATCGGTTCGGCACGTTCCTCGCGCTGGGTCTCACCGCGATGATTGTCGTGCAGGCCTTCTTCAACATCAGCGTCGTCCTCGGCCTGCTGCCAACAAAAGGCATTCCGCTCCCCTTCGTGAGCTTCGGCGGATCGTCGCTGCTGATGAGCATGATCGGCATGGGCATCCTGCTCAACGTGTCGCAGCACGCGTCCACGTCGCATGTCGTGACCTCGGTGCTCGAGCCGGGGATGGCGAATGCATGAGCGGACCCCGCGTCGTGATTGCCGGCGGCGGAACCGGCGGGCACCTCTTCCCGGGGATCGCCATCGCGCGCGAGCTGCTCGCGCGGCGTCCGGGCGCCGTGGTGTCATTCGCGGGAACGGCGCGCGGCATCGAGGCGCGCGTGATTCCGCGGGAAGGCTTCGCGCTGGACCTGCTCCGCAGCGCGGGACTCAAGGGACGGTCGCCCGCCGGCGCGGCGCGGGCCATCGCGCTGCTGCCGCTCAGTTTCGCGGATGCGTGGCGCATCATCTCCCGCCGCAAGCCCGATCTCGTGATCGGAGTCGGCGGCTACAGCTCGGGACCGGTCGTCATGCTCGCGGCGCTCCGCGGCGTGCCGACGCTCCTCGCGGAGCAGAACGCCGTCCCGGGCCTGACCAACCGCCTGCTCGCCTGGGTGGTCAGCGCCGCGGCGGTGACGTTCGAGTCCACGGTGTCCTTCTTTGGGAGGAGGGGATTTGTCGCAGGCAATCCGGTGCGCTCCGAGTTCTTCGCAGTTGACGATGGCGCGCGCCCGTACGGCGGGCCGCCGAGGATTCTGATCTTTGGCGGCTCCCAGGGCGCGCACGCAATCAACATGGCCATGGTGGAGGCGGCGCCGGGGCTGGCAGCCGATGGCGGCGTGGACATCACGCATCAGACGGGAGAGCGCGATGTGGATCTCGTCCGGCGCGCGTACCGGGACGCCGGGCTCTCGGCCCGTGTCGAACCGTTCCTCTACGCCATGGATCGGGAAATGAAA
The DNA here is from genome assembly GCA_031408165.1 of Acidobacteriota bacterium. Taxonomy (GTDB): domain Bacteria; phylum Acidobacteriota; class Vicinamibacteria; order Vicinamibacterales; family 2-12-FULL-66-21; genus JAICSD01. Next base: position 3,252 of record JANOJK010001094.1, read on the forward strand.
CAGGCGGACGTGATCGTCAGCCGCGCCGGGTCGACGTCGATCGCGGAGCTGGCCGCGGTCGGCCGCGCGGCGATCCTGATCCCGCTCCCGACCGCCGCGGACGACCACCAGACGAAGAACGCCGAGGTGCTCGTGGGGGCGGGGGCGGCCGAGATGATCCGGCAGAAGGATCTGACCGGCGCCCTGCTCGCCGGCCGGCTGCTCGGACTGGCGCGCGACCCCGCCCGCCGCGCCTCGCTCGCGGCCGCCGCGCGGACGCTCGCGCGGCCCGGCGCGGCGGTGGCGATCGTCGATCGCGCGCTCGAACTGGTGGCGGAGTGTTAGGACGCACCCGCCGGATCCATTTCGTCGGCATCGGGGGCATCGGGATGAGCGGCATTGCGGAACTGCTCGCGAACCTCGGGTACGAGGTGAGCGGGTCGGACGCGAAATCGTCCGAGACCACCGCGCAGCTCGCGCGGCTCGGTGTCCGCGTCGCGCTCGGGCACGAGGCGGCCCACGTGGGACAGGCGGACGTCGTGGTGACCTCGTCGGCGATCCCGGCCGCCAACCCTGAAGTCGACGAGGCGCGGCGGCGCAGGATCCCCGTGATCCCCCGAGCCGAGATGCTCGCCGAGCTGATGCGGCTCAAGTACGGCATCGCCATCGCCGGCGCGCACGGCAAGACGACGACGACCTCGATGGTGGCGCTGATTTTCGAGCGCGCGGGAATGGACCCGACGGCGGTGATCGGCGGGCGCCTGAGCGCCTTCGGCGGCAACGCGCGCCTCGGGCGCGGGGACTACATGGTCGTCGAGGCGGACGAAAGCGATCGGTCGTTCCTGAAGCTGACGCCCGCGATCGCGGTGATTACGAACATCGACCACGAGCATATGGAAAGCTACGGCAGCTGGGACGCACTGCAGCAGGCGTTTGTCGACTTCGCCAACAAGGTGCCGTTCTACGGCACGGTGGTGGCGTGCGTGGACGACGGGCCGGTGCGGGCGCTCCTGCCGAGGATGACGCGCCGCGTCGTCACCTACGGTCTCGACGGCAGCGGCGCCACGGTGATGGCGCGCGGGATGACGCTCGAGGCGTTCGGCTCCCGCTGCGAGATCCTGCACACGCCCGGCGAAGGCGTCACGGCCGAGCTCGGCACGCTCCGCCTGCGTGTGCCGGGGCGGCACAACCTGATGAACGCCCTCGGAGCGGTCGCGGTCGGCCTCGAGGCGGGCGTGCCGTTCGCGCAGATCGCGGCCGGGTTCGAGGACTTTCACGGCGCGGAGCGGCGCTTCCAGCTGCGCGGCGAAGTGCGCGGCGTCATGGTGGTGGACGACTACGGGCACCACCCGACCGAGATTACCGCCGTCATCGCGGCGGCGCGGGCCGGTCTCGGGCGCCGCGTCGTCGTGGTGTTCCAGCCGCATCGTTACACGCGCACGCGCGACCTGCTCGAGGCGTTCGGCGAGGCGCTCGGCGGCGCGGACGAGATCATCCTGACCGACATCTACTCGGCGGGCGAGGCGCCCATCGCGGGCGCCACCGCGGAGGCGATCGAAGCGGTGGTGCGGAAGACCGGCCGCGCCGTGCGGCTCGTCAAGGGCCTCGACGACCTGCCCGCTGCCGTGGCCGCCACGGCGCGGCCCAACGACCTCGTGATCACGCTCGGCGCGGGATCGATCGGCACGATGGCGGAGCGGATTCTCGAGGCGCTCGCGGCGGTGCCCGGCGAAGCCGGAGGGCCGGCGGACCCGTCCGCCGGAGCCGGAGGCGAACGCGGATGAAAGTCAAGGCGCCCGCCGAGAAGAACTTCCGACGCGCGAAGGTCCGCCCCGGCGGCAGGAAGGGGCGCGGCGGCCGCGCCGCGCGGTGGCTTCTGTGGCGCGCCGGGCGCTGGGGCATGGCGCTCGTGGTCGTCCTCTACGCGGGCTACCGCGGCACGAACCTGATGCTCCACGCCTCCGGTCTGCAGGTCCGCCGAATCACCGTCCACGGCAACGTGCGGCTATCGAGCGGCGAGGTAGGTGCGATCGTCGACGGGCTGCGCGGCTCGAACATCCTCACCGCGGATCTGCGCGGCTACCGCCGCCGGCTGATGGAGTCGCCGTGGGTGGCCGATGTGGCGCTGCGGCGCGTGCTGCCGTCGACGGTGGAAGTGTTCGTGTCGGAGCGCCGGCCGATGGGGCTCTGCCGGCTGGGGAGTGTGCTGTATCTGATCGATGCGCACGGCACGCTGATCGACGAGTTCGGGCCCCAGTACGCCGAGTTCGACCTCCCGATCATCGACGGACTGCTCCGCTCCCCGAGCAGCGGCCGGCCGTCGATTGACGACTCGCGCGCCGAGCTGGCCGCCCGCGTGATCGACGCGCTCTCGGTCCGGACCGACATCGCGGAGCGGATCTCGCAAATCGACGTACGCGACGCGCACGACGCCGTCGTCCTGCTGCAGGACGACCCCGCGCTGCTGCACCTCGGCGAGGAGCGGTTTCTCGAGCGCGTGCAGGCGTACGTGGACCTGGCGCCGACGCTGCGCAAGAGCGTGCCCGACATCGACTATGTGGACCTGCGGTTCGACGAACGCTTGTACGTGCGCCCGGCGTCGGTGAAGAAGTAGCGCAGGCCGTCACGCCTGCCAAAGGAGAACCCTGTGGCTCGTAAGGAACGATTCCTGGTCGGCCTCGACGTCGGCACCTCGAAGATCGCGGCGATCGTCGGGGAGATGACCGATGACGAGGCGCCCGACATCGTCGGGCTCGGCCTGGCGGAGTCCAAGGGCATCCGGCGCGGCGTCGTGGTCAACCTCGAGGCCGCCGTCGAGTCGATCAAGCGGGCCCTCGACGAGGCCGAGCTGACGGCGGGGGTCGAGATCGATTCGGTCCACCTCGGGCTCTCGGGGGCGCACGTGAAGGCGTTCAACAGCCGGGGCGTGGTGGCGGTTGCGGGTAAGAACCGCGAAATCACGCGCGAGGACGTGCGCCGCGCGATCGACGCCGCCAAGGCGGTCGCCCTGCCCAGCGGCCGCGAGATCCTCCACGTCCTCCCGCAGGACTTCGTCGTGGACGAGCAGGACGGCATCGGCGCTCCCGTCGGGATGACCGGCACCCGGCTCGAGGTCAACGTCCACGTGGTGACCGGCAGCGCGTCGTCCACGCAGAACATCGTCGCCTGCGTCAACCGGGCCGGCGTCGCGGTGCTCGACACCGTGCTCGAGCAGCTCGCCGCCAGCGAGGCGGTGCTGACCGACGACGAGAAGCAGCTTGGCGTGGCGCTCGTGGACATCGGCGGAGGCACGACCGACTTCGCGATCTTCGAGCGCGGCAGCATCTGGCACACCGGCGTCGTGGCGGTCGGCGGCGATCACTTCACCAACGACATCGCCGTCGGTCTGCGGACGCCGATTCCGGACGCGGAGCGGATCAAGCGCCGCTGCGGCTGCGCCCTGTCGGCGATGGTCGGGGAGGAGGAAACCATGGACGTGCCCAGCGTCGGGGGCCGCAAGTCCCGGGTGATGTCGCGCCGCATCCTGTCCGAGATCCTGCAGCCGCGTTCGGAGGAGATCTTCCACCTGCTGTGGGACGAGATCCGGCGGGGGGGCTACGAGAAGTCGCTCAACTCGGGGATCGTCCTCACCGGCGGCGGCGCCATGCTCGAGGGCATGGCGGAGATCGCCGAGCAGATCTTCGACCTCCCGATCCGCCGCGGCGTCCCGGCCGGAGTGGGCGGGCTTGCCGATCACGTCAACAACCCGAGCTTTGCCACGGCCGTCGGCCTGGTGATGTACGCGCACAGGAATCATGTCGGGGACGTCGCGCGGCCGGTCGGGGCGGGCGCGTTCGGGCGCGTCGCCGGCCGGCTGCGCGGTTTGTTCAAGGAGTTCTTCTGATGGAGGTCCGGATGATTGATCACGACGCGTCCACGCTGCGGTTGAAGCTCGACGAGGAGGGCCGGACGGGCGCCCGCATCAAAGTCGTCGGCGTCGGCGGCGGCGGCAGCAATGCCGTCAACCGCATGGCGCAGACCGGCCTCGAGGGGGTCGAGTTCATCGTGGTGAACACGGACCTGCAGGCGCTGAAGCTGAACGCCGCGCCCAACAAGATCCAGATCGGCGGCAAGCTGACCAAGGGGCTCGGCGCCGGCGCGGATCCGAACGTGGGGCGCCAGGCGGCGCTCGAAGACACCGACAAGCTGATCGAGGCGCTCGACGGCGCCGACATGGTCTTCGTCACCACGGGCCTCGGCGGCGGCACGGGCACGGGGGCGGCGCCCGTCATCGCGAGCCTCGCGAGCGAGCTCGGCGCACTGACCATCGCCGTCGTCACCAAGCCGTTCCGCTTCGAGGGGAACAAGCGGCAGACCCAGGCCGAGCGCGGCCTCGAGGAGCTCCGCGACTGCGTCGACACGGTCATCACGATCCCCAACGAGCGTCTCCTCGCGACCATCGCCCGCACGACATCGCTCAACGACGCCTTCACCTCGGCCGACGACGTGTTGCGCCAGGCGATCCAGGGCATCTCGGATCTGATCCTGGTGCCCGGGCTCATCAACCTCGACTTCGCCGACGTGAAGACGATCATGGCCGGCATGGGCATCGCGATCATGGGCACGGGCCTCGGCGAAGGTGACAACCGCGCGATGGACGCCGCCAACGCCGCCGTCTCGAGCCCGCTCCTCGAAGACGCGTCGGTGAAGGGGGCCCGCGGCGTCATCATCAACGTGACCGGGGGCGCCGATCTGTCCCTGATCGAGGTGAGCGAGGCCTCGGCCATCATCCAGCAGGCGGCGCACGAGGACGCGAACATCATCTTCGGCGCGGTCGTCGACGCGCAGATGAAGGGAAAGGTGAAGATCACCGTCATCGCCACCGGTTTCGATCGCCCGGGCGCCCGGCAGCCGAGCGCCTCGTCAGCCACGACCCCCGTGGACCTCCACTCGTATAGCGCGTACCAGGCATCGGAAAAGGTCGCGGCCTCGGGGGGCGGATCGCGGATGTCGGTGTCGCGCCGGTCCGTGCTGGAGATGCCGGCCGTCGCCGCCGCGGCGTCGACCGACTTCGGGTCGACCACACTCAGCCCCGGCGCCGAGTTCGAGCCCGTCTCGCCGCTGGACGTGCCGGCATTCCTCCGGCGGCAGCAGGAAGGGTGAACCCGCGCGCCTCACCCGCGCTCGTCAGGCCAGCTCGCACGCCCGCCGCCAGCCCGGCGGGGCCGCGAGGGCGAGCGTGGTACACTAGATAGATCCACGGGATCCGGGAGCGGCGTCGTGTCAGCTCCGTTTCGCGGATGATCGAAACCTTATCCATATGGCACGCTCCCAGGCCCGCGAGGCCGCCGGGGCCGCGCGCGACGTCCTCTCCCGCGAGGTCGGCTACATCCGCAAACCCCACGGCGGCCGCCTTCGTGTCGCGCTCGCGTTCCCGAACACGTATTTCGTCGGAATGTCCAATCTGGGCTTTCAGACGGTCTACCGGCTCTTCAACGAGCTGGAGGACGTCGTGTGCGAGCGCGTGTTCCTGCCGGGCCGCCAGGAGCTCGCCGCGCAGATCGCCTCCGGGAAGCCGCTCCGCACCGTCGAGTCGGACACACCCGTCCGCGATTTCGACGTGCTCGCGTTCTCGGTGTCGTTCGAATGGGACTACACCAACGTCGTCTCCATGCTGCGCCTGGCCGGGGTGCCGGTGCGCGCGGAGGCGCGCACGAAGCACGACCCTCTCGTCGTCATCGGCGGCGCCGTGACGTTCGTGAATCCCGAGCCGCTGGCGCTCTTCGCCGACGTCATTGCCGCCGGCGAAGGGGAAGTCCTCATCCCGTCGCTGATGCGCGCGATCGGCGACGCATCGGATCGCCACGATCTCTTCACGCGCCTGGCCGCCGAACGCGGCATGTACATCCCCTCCTTCTACAAGGTCACGTATGCGGACGACGGGAGGATCGCGACGTTCGAACCGAGGGAAGGTACGGGCGCCCCCGCGGTCGTCAAGAAAGCCGCGGTGAAGAGCACCGACCAGCTCGATCCCCCCTCGACAACGATCTTCACGCCCGACACCGAGTTCGGATCGAGGTTCCTCATCGAAGTGGTCCGCGGCTGCGCGAACCTGTGCCGGTTCTGCTGGGCGGGATACAACTACCTGCCCGTGCGTCCGTTCCCGGCAGATCGCATCCTGGAGCTCGCCCGCGCCGCGCGCACGCACGCCAACCGGGTGGGGCTGGTGTCGATCGCGCTGTGCGATCATCCCGAGATCGATCGCATCCTGTCCGGACTGATGGAGCTGGGCTACTCGATCAGCCCGGCGTCGCTCAGGATGGACGACTTGACCGACAGCATCGTCTCGAAGCTGCACGCGAGTGGCGAGCGCTCGATCACAATCGCGCCGGAAACCGGGTCCGACCGCCTGCGACGCGTGATCAACAAGACGGTCACCAACGCCGAGATCCTCGAGAAGGCCGACCTGATCTTCGCCAACGGCATCGACAACCTGAAGCTCTATTACATGATCGGCCTCCCGACGGAAACCGATGAGGACGTCGAGGCCATCCGCGATCTGACTGCGCACATGCGCGACATCATGCTCGCGCATGCCCGCCCCAAAGGCCACGTCGGCCGCATCGTCGCCAGCGTGAACCCGCTGATTCCGAAGCCGGGGACCGCCTACCAGTGGCTGCCGATGGAAGACCCCGCGATCACGGACCGCAAAGGCAAGCGGCTGCGTGCACTGGTCGCGGACCTCGACAACGTGTACTTCAACATCAAGTCCGAGCGGCACTCGTACTACCAGGCGCTGATGTCGCTCGGAGACCGGCGCGTGGCACCCGCGATCGAAGCGGCCGAGCGCAACGGCGGCAACTGGCGCGCCGCCGTGGCCGAGTCGGGAGTCGACGCCGACTTCTACATCTTCCGCGACCGATCCGCCGACCCCATCCTGCCCTGGGACATCATCGACGGCGGCATGAAGGCGGCGTTCTTCCGCGGCGAGTTCGACAAGGGACTCCGCGAAGAATGGACGCTCCCCCCGAAGCGCTCGTCGGAGAACAAGAAGTTCCTGCCCGTGCTCACGTAGCTGGTGGCTGGTGCAGGCCTGAGCAGACTCCGACAAGGCGATGGCCGGTCCGCCGACGGGCGACGCCCGAAGGCGGCAGCCCGCGCGCCGGGGCCCGCGCTAAGCGGTGGCCTCGACCGCAGCCTCGGCGTGCTCCGCGTACGCCTCGAGAATCAGGTCGCGGATCTTGTTCTGCGCGGTGCTGTCGACCAGCGGCCGGAGCAGTGAGAACGAGCGCCGCTCTCCGTTGACGGAGTAGCTGCGCGCCGGGAACGTGACGTTCCGCCCGCTGCCGGTCTTCCGCTCCCACACCGCGAACCCGATCAGCTTCAGCCCTTCGAGGGGCCCGTCCGAGAAATGAAGCTCCGCGTCCGCCAGCTTTCCCGGCGGATTGCCTTTTTCGTTCGACACAATCTTGACGGTCATAGCGACCCTCCCGGCGTGCCTCATCGCAAACGGCGGACCGCGGCCGCCGCCCGCCGTGAACGGTCTCCGGAACCTCAGGAGTCAAAGGGACTTGCAGGGACGGGGGCGATCCGCAGCCGGCGCGGCGCGATCGCCGGAGGAGCCACGCGACAACCGCCGTTGTCCCCCCCTCCCCAAGGCGGCGTCAGTCGTTGAGCAGGAGCACCTGCGCCATGGCGAGCGCGTCGGCATGGGTGATGGTCAGGAGCGATCGGGTCGCCTGCATCGCGTCGAAATGCCGGAGCGCCCCGCCCGTCAACCGCAGTTGCGGGGGGCCGTGCTGGCGGAAGACCTCGATGTCCTTCCAGAGCACGCCGCGCGCGTGTCCGGTCCCGAGCGCCTTCATGGTGGCTTCCTTGGCCGCGAAGCGCGCCGCCAGGCTGGGGACGGGGTCGCGATGCCGCGTACAATAGGCAATCTCACCGTCGGTGAACACGCGGTGCAGGAAGCGATCGCCGTATCGCCCGAACACCTCCCGCACGCGCGGGATGTCGGTGGCATCGAACCCGAGCCCCAGAATACTCATGTCTGATCCTCAGCCTACCGGCGCCTTCACGTGGACGCAAGAGCCCTGGGGCCGGGCGCTGCGGTGCACGCGGCTCGCGGCGCCGCACCTCTTCACATCCCGCGACGTCGTGTTGAAAGAGGACGAGGGGGAGTGGACGGCCGTCGCCGCCTCCATCGGTGTCACCGCCGATCGGCTGCGGCTCGTCACGCAGGTCCACGGCACAGCTGTGGCCGTCGCGACCCGCGGCGGGACGAGGGGCTGGAGCCGGCCGCAGGCGGACATCATTGTCAGCGACGATCCGTCCGTCGCGATCGGCGTGCGCGTGGCGGACTGTGCGCCGGTGCTGTTGTTCGATCCGGTGCGGCGCGCGGTCGGTGCGGCGCATGCCGGCTGGCGGGGGACCGCCGCCGGAGCGGCCGCCGCGGCGGTGCGCGCGATGGAGAAGGCGTTCGGGTCGAAGCCATCGGACCTGGTGGCCGCCATCGGGCCATGCCTCGGCGGCTGCTGCGGAGAGGTCGGACCTGACGTCGTCGAGGCGTTCCGCGCGGGCGGTGCCGCCCCCGCGTCGATCGCCGCGTGGTTCACGCCGGGCGCCGGCGATCGGTCATTTCTGGATCTCGAGCGCGCCAACCGGGAGCAACTGGAGTCGGCGGGCACGAACCCGGGGGCCATCTTCGGCTCGGGTCTGTGCACGAAGACCCATCATGGACGCCTGCACTCGTACCGCGCCGAGCGTGACGCCGCGGGGCGCATGCTCGGCGCGATCCGCTGCCCCTAGTCGCGCCCTGTCCCCGTCATTTGTGACGTGGCTTGCTGCCGGGGATCCCGTTTGGCGGCGTGGCTCGTCCCTCAGGGACATGGACGTCGAGGCGGAGCGGGACGACCGCTTCACCGCGCAGGAGCGTGGCCGGGCCGAACAGCGGCTGCCCGAGCGGCCCGGCATCGACCCCGATGGTCCCGTCGAGGCGATAGGGGACCGGCTCCCGCGCAAGGACGCGGCGCGCGACACCGCTCAGCCCGGGCAGATCCGCAAAGTTGATGGAGATGTCGATCGGAAGCACCGTGCTGCTGTTCCCGCCGAGCGGAAGCCCGAGGGGAAAGTCCGCGGTGGCCGCTCTCGCCTCGTCCAGGAAGAGCGTGCCTTTCAAGGTGCCGAGCCGCAACCCGAACGCATTCGGGTTGGTCACGCGCGTCCATAGCCGTACGCCCGCGCCGCTCAGCCCCAGCATGCGTATTTCGGCGGGCTGGCCGGGGGCCTGTTCGAAACGTGGCGCCTGCACCAGCGCCGCGAGCTGATTCAGGTGAGCGCAGCCGTGCAGCATCAGCAGGCAGCACGCCGCGAGGGGGAGCCGTGTCCGCATCAGCCCGGACAGCTGCAAGACGCTGGCCTCACGCAGGCGGCCGGGCTGGCGAGGCTACTCGAACGGGTGGCGCAGTGCGCCGGATTTGAGCGTTTCCTCCGCCT
>JANOJK010001118.1:0-2075 GCA_031408165.1 Acidobacteriota bacterium
CGCGTGAGCTTCTCGAGCTGCCGCTTCATCTCTTCCGCCGACAACCCGCCCTGCGCGAGCTCCCGCTGCTGCTTGTTCAGCTCCTCCTGCCGGCGCGCCAGATCCTTGATCCGGTCGAGCGCGCTGTCGGTCTTCGGCGCCTCGGGCTGCGTCTCCACCTGCGCCCTGGTCTCGTAATTTGTCTGCTGCTGGCGCTTCAACTCGCGATCGAAAAGGTTCGACAGGTCCTGTCCCTGCCGATTGCCGCCGCCGCCGCCGCCGTTGTTCTGCTGCTGCTGCTGCACCTGGCGCCTGCGGATCTCCGCCTGCGCCTGGAGGAGCGCGTTCAGGGCCGCCATCTCGTGAGGAATGGCGTCGGCGGTCTTCTGCGTCTGCAGGTGCTGGAGCGCGCGCGCCATCGCGTCGACGGCATCGCGCACGGGATCGGGCCCCGCGGCCTGCGCGCCCGGCTGCGGCCGCCCGATCTGCTGCGGAAACTCCTGGCCGAGGCGGCGCCGCTGGCGGGCCGCGCCGGCCGCCTGTTCCGCGCGCCCCTTGAGCTCGGCCTGCGCGTCGGCGACGTTCTTGATGTCGGTGACCGATCGGCCGGCGCCGGATCGCCGCTCCAGGTTCCACGTCGCGCTGATGATCTCTTTCTGCGACGAGATGAGCCCTTCGAGCTGCTGGGCCGAGCCCCCCGCCATCGACGACTGGCTCTGCGCGAGGGTGTATTCCTCGTTGAACGGCTTGACCTCGAGGAAGAAGATCTCGCTGCGCGCGAGCGTGGACTGCTTCGCGCGCGGGATGTCGCGGGCCCTCGCGTAGTAGGCGATCACGTCGCCGGGTTTCACGCGCAGATCCTCCGCCGCCAGCATCCGCGAACCGATTCGCGCGATGCTGGTGCCGCCGAGCGACGTGAAGGGCACGATCTTTTCTGCGCCGCCGCTGACCGAATACACCATGTCGAGGGTCGCGATACCGAAGTCATCGTCCGCGCGCGCCTCGATCGGGACTTCCTCGAGCGGCGTGATCTGCGTGTCGCCGCTCGGGCGGAGGATGTGCACCTCGGGCGGCCTGTCGTCCATCACGCGGACGAAGTACTCGATCCCCTCCGAGGTGAGCCCGTCCGGGTCGACGAGGCCGACGCGAAAGGCGGCCTCCTCTCTCACGGTGATCGTGGAGGCGAGCGTCCGATCGTCCATGCGCGCCAGCGGAACGCCGGGCCTGCCTTCGGCGAAGGCGAGCGACCCCGCCGCCACGGGCTTGTCGGTGTGGACGATCAGCCGGACCCGCGTGCCCGCCGGGCCGTAGACGTCTCCCCCGTCCTTCTCGACGTGCGGCTTCAGCCCGGTGAACGCGGGGTAGTCGTACTGCAGCTCGATGCGCTGCACGCGCGAGGGGCGCAGCGCCGTCACCGAGTACGCGCGCGACACGGCGGGCCCGGCCGCGACCTTGTACGTGAACGACCGTTCGAGCGCGCCGATGCGGAGCTCGTAGCCGTCGGCCGCGCGCAGCATGGGCACGATCGTGACCTGGCCAGGGGCGGTCTCGAGCGTCACCGACGGCGCGACGCGCGTGAGCGTCCCGCGGCGCCCGCCGACGGTCGCCGAGATCGTCACGGGACGGCCGGCCGCGACGCGCATGTCGCCCGGCCGCACGTGCACGCTGATCGAGGAGGGGAACAGGCGGAGGTAGCCGACCTGCACCGCGCGCTCCGCGAGCGGCGCCGCCAGGACGCAGGCGAGGCCGAGCGCGGCGGCGCCGGCCGCGGCCCGGAATCCGGAGATGCGGACCGCACGCGGATCCACACAGCGGGAGAGGTCCGCGGCGGCCAGCCGCGCGGCGGCCGATCGGGTCACCAGCGGCGCAAACGCCGAGTCGCTCCCGCCTCGCTGCTGGATCTCGACCGCCGTCACGACCGCATCATCGAGGTCCGGACAGTGTTCCTCAACGAAGCGCGCGATCTGGCGATCGTCGGGCCGCCGGTGGAGCGGCCACACGATGATCGCGAGGGCCGCGAGTGCCAGCACGAGGGCGCCCCCCGCGAGCGCGAGCGCGGCGCCGTCGGGCGGCTGCAGCCACCGCTCCGCAAGCGC
>JANOJK010001142.1:0-7478 GCA_031408165.1 Acidobacteriota bacterium
TCAGATCAGACGGCGCGCGTCTGCCGCCAGTCAGTCTCGAAGACCGAGCGCATCCGGCGGACGATCCGCCTATCGCTGACCATGACGCCGACTTCGCGGCGGCGATCGAGCTCGGTCGGTCCGAGACTCTGGCTGCCGACGAATGCGTCCCGTCCGTCGCGGATGATCGCGCGCACGTGAAGCCGGAAGCCCGGGAATTCTTCGATCCGGAGGGGTGACCGCAGGTGCCGGGTCTTGCCGATGATGCGAACGTCGACCCCATCGTCCGCCCGCTCCACGAGCAGGTGATGCACCCGGGCGTCGCTCAACCGCGGGTCGTAGATCAGGAGCTGCCGGCGCGCGCCTCGGATGAAGGCCGACAAGCGGTCGCGCGAGTTGACGGGGCTGACCACGAACCCATCGGTTCCCGATCGATACGGCCGGCGCGTGGCGTCGGCGTCGAACAACTTCTGCGCTTCCCGCACCAACGCCGGGTTGGTGGTTTCGATGCCGAAGCTGCGGCTGAGGTAATCGCGGCGCGTGTAGTTGAACCCGTAGACGTGCAGGACGCGGCGATCGACGATCATCATCTTGCCGTGGTAGCGCACCAGATCGCCGGCGGTGCGCGACAGCACGACACCCGACCGCAGCAGCCGGCGCTCGAGCTTGCGGAGATCGCCCGTGCGGCCGCGGTGTTTCCGGGCGATCATCGCGCGCACCGCCACCCCGCGCCGGACCGCGGCCTCCAGACCGCGCGTCACGGATCGGCAGTCGAGACGGAAGATGACGATGTCGATCGCCATCTTCGCCTGCGCGATGGCACTCAAGACCGGTCCGATGCCGCCCTCCGGCTCGACGATCAACTTCATCGTGTGGCTCGAGTCTCCTTCGGATCCGGGCCGCGATCGAGACCCACGGTCTGCCAGCCGGTGTTCGTCCGGCGGAAATAGATCTGGACGGGGGTCCAGGCCGCATAGCGCGGATGGCGCGTGCCGATCCGGACCGAGACGTAGTCGCTGCCCTCGAGCACGCTCGCGGGTGCGAGCGCGCGCGGGTCCGTGACCATCACCTCGTCGCCGACGAACGCATGGGTGTCGGTGGGGTTGTCGAATCGCGACCACCGGAGCGTGTAGCCATCGGGACGTCCGCCGACGCCATGCAGCGCCGCCGCGTTCTCGAAGCGCAGCTCTCCCTCACGCGACAGGGTGGCGTTCACGATCGGGTTGATGCCGGTCAGCCACACGTCCTTGATCCGATCCCTCCGCTGGATGAGCGCGGTGGTCAACGCGTCGACGGCGGCCGGATCGGAGTAGCGGCCCTTCGCCACAATCGCGCGAATCGCATCGTCGGTGAACCGCGCGACGATGCGCGCCGCCCAGAAGGCGTCGTCTGCCCTCATGTTGTCGAACGCGGCCTTCGGATATTCGGCCACCCAGGCGCGTGGATCGAATCCCTCGGCCGAGAAGCGGCCGACCGCAGGGGGCGCGGGTGGGTCGGGCAGCCGCAGCCACGGTCGCACGTAGAACCCGAACGAGAGCAGCGTCAGAAGCGAGGGCCGGCGGCTCAGCGTGTATTCGTGGCCCGACTGCACGGCGTTGGGAAAGCGGGTCGCGCTGCCCAGCAGCGATCCGAAGTCGACCATGTAGTACTTCAGGTGGGCGCGGCCAGCCTCGATGTGACGCACGACCATGGAGTTGACCGCGCGCGAGTCGTCATGGTTCAGCCACGCGGCGATCACCCGGCTGCCGCGCAGCTCGCGCCGGTGCTCGTGGGGATAGATGTCGTTGGGATCGTCATGGCGCGTGCCGTGGTATTCGAACCGGCCCATGTCCGCGGCCCGGGTCAACCGCTCCGCGCTGACCCGGATGCGTCCGTTCGGGAGCCGCGCGGCGTTCTTGAGGACCTCTTCGAGGTCATTGCGGACGAAGGGGCGGCGGCCGTTCGCATCCTTGATCGTGGCGTCCGCAGCGATCTGGAGCGCCGCGGGATCGATCTCCGCGAGGTACACGTCGATCGTGTTGTACCCGAAGGCGTGGTAGAACGCCGTGCCGACCACTTCCGCCCCCGTCGCCATCTCAGGATGGCCCGGCGGGTCGACCTCCAGTTGATACACCGTCTCCGTCGGATCCGATCGATCGACGGCGCGGAAGCCGGGATGAAATCCGCGGTTCTTGCCGCGCAGGATCGTCCACCCCGTGCCGAAGCGCACGTTGCGATCGGGTCCGCGGGCCAGATCGGTTGCCGGGATCTCGCGTGTGCCGATGCGATTCGTGAACCAGCTCGAGTCGGGGACCTCGTCCAGCGTGTTCACGTTCGCGGCCCGCACGTTCGACCGATCCCCCGGCTTCCCGAACGAGTTCTCGAGGAAGTCATAGTAGTCGTCGAGATCGATCTTCTGCGGCGCCGGGACGTCGATCACGCGGTCGTTGTCAACCGCCAGCGGATCGTCAGGATAGAAGCGCGGTGCGGCGCCCCGCATCCCGGCGATGCTGGCGATGCTCCAGAGAGAGGCCACGAGCGCGACGCCGAGAAGTCTAGAACGCATGACCGAGCCCCAGAATGAAGGTGGGACGTGCGCCACCGAACGCCAGGTCGAAGCGCAGGGCCGCGCTGCCCGCCGCGCCGAAGCGCACGCCGGCGCCGTAGGTGGTCTTGAATTGCGACCATTCGATCGCGCGAACCCGCGGCGCCACCTGTCCCGCATCGACGAAGATCGCACCGGCCACGAGCGGACTGACCTGGTAGCGATACTCGGCCTGCAGCGCGAGCAGATTCCGATCGCGGAAACGGAACGTCGGATAGCCACGGCCGACACTCAGACCACCGAGCGTCGGCGAGAGGTAGAACGGCACCACTTGGTCGCCCGATGGGTCGCTCAGCACGGCGAGCGCGCGGAACGCCAGCACCCGGTGGCCGTGCAGGAGTGGCACGAACTGCTGCAGATCGATCGTCGTCCGGCGGAAGGAATAGCGATTGAACTCCTGGTCGTGGTACGAGGCAAGTGTCGCCTGATACCGTCCGCCGCGCGAGGCGCCGGCGAGCGGCAGGCGATCCAGCCGGACTGCCGTCCGTGTCGGCGGCATCGAGTCGCGGTAATCGAGGTCGACCGCGATCCCGGACCGAAGGAACGGAGGCTGCCGGGTCAGACCGGGCGCGGTCGATTCGTCGAAAAGGCCGGTGATTGCCGGGGTGGTGGATCCCGGCGCCTTGATGCCTGGCGCCAGCCGCGACGCCGTCGCCGCCACGCTCAGCCACGGCATCAGCCGCACGCCGAACGCGCCACCCGCGGCGATCTGCGCGACACGGAACACGGTCCGGCTGTCCTCCGGGCTGGCGTTGCCCAGCCCCCAGAACTCGTTCTCGATGCGTCCCGACCGCGACACCGAGACGTCCGCAAAGAACCGATCGTCCCCCAGGCCGGGCAGGGCGTCGGGAATCTGCAAGGCCAGTTCACCGAGCCATTCGCGACTGATCGACGCGGCGGCGGAGGCGGTGAAGGTGTAGCGGCGGCCGGCGTCGCTCGCGCGCCATCCCGGTCCGGCGCCGAACGCGGCGCCTTCGGTCGGCAACCCGACACGCACGAAGAAGCCGCGACGCGGGTTGAAGAGACGATCGAGCAGTCGTTCGTCCGAAAGCTTGAGGAACGTCCGCTCGACTCGATTCGGTTCCTCCGGACGCAGGTCCCGGCTTCTGGCGCGGCGCTGTTCCGCGGCAATCTCTTCGCGCGTCTGCTGCGCAGCCGCCGGCGCCGGCGTGCTCAGGAGGAGCACGGCGGCCAACACGGCGTTCACACCTTTGTGCATGGCGAGCTCCCAGACCGTATGACCCCAGAACCGCAACGCCAGATCCCTACCCGAAAGTATGAGATCCCCCCCACCAACGTGTCGACGACACCTCCAGCCAATGGGGCGGACACGACACATTACATATTCACAGAAGGAGAGTCATCATGAAACGCAGACTGACCACGTGCCTGATCGTCCAGGCCTGCCTCGTTTGGCTCGTTCGTTCCGCAAAACCCTCGGCTTCCGCGTCGTGCTGTCGGCGGAATGAACAACTCTACACGAACAGAGTACGCTGCAGCTGCCCGCCACCGACGACTGAAGTATCCTTCGATGTGAACGGCCGGCCGTTCGAGCAGTGGGATAGTAGTTGAACATCAACACGGAAGGAGCACGCGGGATGCGAGTGTACTCATTGAGACTGGGAATAATCGTCACAGCGGTAGTGGTGTGGACGGCGGCGGTATCGGCGCAGCAGACCGGCACGCTGCGTGAGCCGGACGTCATTTATGTGCCGACGCCGCAGGACGTGGCCGAACGTCTGCGGCCGGTCGCCGTTTCCACCGACCACCTTCACGGCCACCCAGGACACCGTTCCCGGGTCCGGCGTCCTCACGCTGGCCTGGAACCGGTCGCCCGATCATGGGGGCGGCGAGTACGACATTCGCCAGTACGTCCTCTATCAACGGGATGACACCGCCACCGTGTGGATCGACCCCTTGATGATGGTTCGGGCCGACACGACCACGGCGTACTCCGTCATCCTGGGCGGCCTGATCCCGGGTGCCTCGTATGACTTTGCCGTGGCGGCCCAGGACTGTACCCCCAGCCAATCGACGTTGTTCTCCGTTACCCAGAGTGCGCCATGACGCAACAGGAGAGTTCCATGACCCCGATCGTCCGGAACGAGCGAGGCGTCGCGTTGGTGCTGACGCTGCTGATCACCCTGGCCATCGCGGCGCTCGCGATCGGCGGCGTCATGGTCGCGGGCAGCGGCACCCTGACGGCTAAGTTCTCGGCCAAGGAAGCCGCGCTCCACTCGCTCTCTGACGCCGGCCTGGAGCTGGCCCGAGACTCGATTAACCGGGTCCCGACGATCCTGCCGGACACCGGCTACATCCAGATCGTTCCCGCCAGCACGATCATCGACGCGCAAGGCAACACGGTCGCCGGCTATACCCGATCGGTCTATGCCGGGAAGACCGGCGGGCGCACCGGCGGGCCGGCCACCGCAGGTCAATACGGCAGCAACTTCATGAGCATTGTCTCGGTGATCAACGACCCCCGGGGATCGGTGGCAGCCCGGCGCGGTCTTTTTACGCAGGAATCGTGGTCGCGGTTTGCCGTCGCGATCAACCTGTGGAGTAACGGCGGCGTCGTCTACGGGTGCGGGGAGTCGATCGCGGGTCCGTTTCACTCCAATCACAATCTCCAGCTGCAAGGCGGCTGCACCACCCCCAAGGTTGACTTCTTCGGGCCGGTGACGGTCACGGGCACCATCTCCAACACTGGTTCCGGCAACTTCACTCAGGGATCGAGCACCGGCGCGAGCGTATTGGCTTGGCCGACCGCCGCCCAGTTCGGCACCATGCAGCAGTACGCCCAGGACGCCGATGTGGCCGGGGGCGACTACGACATCACCGGCGGCAACACCGGCACGAACCGGCCCTGCACCCGGCTTGACTTTCAGGTGCTCGACTCGAACCGGGACGGCATCATTCAGTGGGACGAGGGATACGTCAGGGTCTTCAAATGCCTCAACACCAGCGACAGCTCGCTGGCGTATGTTACCGCTCGGCGGTGGCCGACCGTCCCGCCCTTGGCGGTCGGGGCGACCGTGGCCGACGACCCCAACTTGGTTTCACCGAATTGCGGACGGCCCGGCGTCGGGGTCTTCGAGTCGGCTCGGAGCCGGTACCTCGCCTTCGCGCCCGCCATCGGGCGCGACTCGGCGCGGGCGGCGCTCCTGGCGGCCAACCACCGCTGCTACTTGGGCGGAGACCCACGGCTGTTTACCGCGATGACGGGGGACACCTTAGTCGCCGACTCGGCTACGGTGAACGCGAACCTCAACGTCCTGACCGGCGGGAAGTGGATTCGCCGCCGGTCCGGGGCCCACTCGTCGGTTACCCCGGTTCGAAATACGATTGCCACCGGCGGCGACGCCGAGTACTGGATCCCCCTCGGCAAGAACCCGAATTTCAAGGGCGTCATTTATGTGGCCGGCGACGTGGCGCTGAGTGGACGACTCAGGGGACGGGTGTCCGTCGTGACCACCGGCAACATCGTGTTGGCCGACGACTTCCAGTACTGGACGACGCCCGGCTCCAACTGCAGTGAGACCGGTGACATCTTCGGGGCGATTAGCGCCACCAATGTGTTGATCGAGGACAACAACGTGCAGGTGCCGTTTCGGTCGCGCAATGTCGGGTCGGTCGCGGGGACCGGCACCTACCGGGGCGGCTTCGACGACACCCCCGCCGATGAGAACTACCACATGTTCATGATCATGCTCGGCAATTGGGGCGGCGATATCCCGGGCATTCCCGTTTACACGGGGCCGGGTAGCCCCGGGATCCCCGGCACCCTTCCCGACCGCTGCGCCGACGCGGCCGCTGGCTGCGTTCGGGTCACCGGCGGGATGGGCTTGGGCCGGATCGACTGGTGGACCTATTGGCCGGTCGGCAACAGCAATTCATCGGGGTGGGCCGAGCGCCATGCCTATGACATCTGTGGCGCCACGAATCCGCCCCCGTACTTCCCAACCACGGGCCGGTACATCAAGAGCCGGTACTACGAACTCGACCCCGTCTGGCTCAATCAGACGACGATTGCGGGGTATTATCGGGAGTTGCAGAGTAGGTAGGACTCGGCACTCGGCACTCGGCGCTCGGCGCTCGGCTTACCGGGTTTCGATGATTTGGTCGCGGCGGGTGCCGACGCTGACGTAGCGGATCGGGGTGTCGGAGAGGGATTCGAGACGGGCCAGGTAGGCCCGGGCGTTGGCGGGGAGATCGGCCAGGGTCCGGGCGTCGGCGGTTGAGGTCCTCCAACCCGGGAGGACTTCGTACACCGGCTTCAGGCGTTCGAGGATGGAGACGTCGGCGGGCATTTCGTTGATCGCGTGGCCGTCCAGTTGGTAGCTGACCGCGACCGGAATCTCGTCGAATCCATCGAGCACATCGAGTTTGGTTACCGCCAGGGCGGTCAAGCCGTTGACCCGGGCGGCGTAGCGCGCCACCACCGCGTCAAACCACCCACAACGGCGAGGGCGGCCCGTTACGGCCCCGAACTCGTGGCCGACCCGTCTCAGTTCCGCCTCTTCGGCATCGGCCGCCAGCGTGGTTAGCTCCTTGGCGTAATCCTCCTGTTCAGCCGGGGAAGCGGATTCGATCAATTCGACCATGAGGTTGGCATCGTCGAGGCGTTTATTAAAAGCCACCAAGCCCGCGATGGTTCGCTTCAGGTTATTTACCTGCGCGATATGCTTCTGGGCGCGATCACTGTTATTCCAAAATTCCGGCGCCCCCATTTCGGCTTCCAACGCCTCTATTTCCCGCTGCTTTTGTTCGACGTCAAAGAAACCTCCATAAGTAGCCGGCACGCTTCTTTATGTTTTCGATGTGGGAAAAAGTTTCGGGAGCAATCATGAGAAACCGCTACCGTTGGCAAGCCGCAGCCACTGTCAAGGCGCGGCTAAAAAAGATCCCAAATACC
>JANOJK010000401.1:0-2597 GCA_031408165.1 Acidobacteriota bacterium
GAGAACGGCGCGCGCACCACCGTGTCGGCGGACGACTTGCGCGCCATGTCGACGCGGGCCCTCGCGGCCTGCAGCGACCGGTAGGACTGCTGCGCGCCGTTGACGGCGGTCTGGTACTGCTGGCGCGCGGCCTGCACGGCGGTCAGGCGGTGATCGAACTCCGCCTGGGAAACGACCTTCTGATCGACGAGCGACTTGATGCGGTTGAAGTCCGCCTCCGCCCAGTCGAGGGACGCCTTCGCGTTGAGGACGTCGGGAACCCGAACCGGATCGAAGGCCTGGCCGGGGACGAGACCGACCCGCGCCTCGAGCTGCGCCGCGTTGGCGTCAGCCTCGCGCAGCGACGCGTCGGCTTCCGTCGCGGAGATGCGAATCAGGATGGCGCCGGCCGCGACCCGCGTGCCGCGCTCCACGGGCGTCCCGATGACGCGCCCGCCAATCTCGGCGGCGACGTCGGCCTGTTCGTCCGCGGCGAGGGAGCCCGTGACGCGCAGGAAGCGATCGATGGACCGGCTTTCGACGAGTGCGGCCCGGACGGCCACGGCCGCGGGCTCGGGAAGCGCGGCGGCGCTCGTGCGTTCGCCGCTGCACGCAGTGGAGAGCAGCGCCGCAACGGCGGCGCCGGTGAGGAGAGTGACCTTGACGTGACGCATCATGACTGTCGTTCCTCGCTGTCGTCCTTCGACGTGGCTGATGACCCTGAGCCCGTCGAAGGGTCGGTATGAGTGATGGCGGTATGAGGGCATGCGAATGAGAGCTCGCTGGTGATCCCGCCGCCCGCGCGGAGCCCCATCAGCGCGGTTTCGAGCGTAATGCGCGCCAGCGCGTCGGCGTTTTCCCCGGCCGCAAGCCGGTCGCACAGCTTCATCGTGGCGGCGCCGTGCAGCGATGTGAGCAGGATGCGGAAGACCGCGTTGGGCTCCGTGCCTGCCGGGAACGCCCCGGAGTCGATCGCCTGCTGGATGCGGACGATCATGTCGAGCTGCATCTCGCCAACGAAGCCGAACCTGTTCCGGCTCTGGCTGATCCGCGGCACGCTGCGGTCGAGGAACATCAGCGCAAAGTATTCGGGATGCTCCTTGCTGAACTCGTAGTAGCGCCAGAACATCGCGCGGATGGCGTCCATCGGATCACCGGCCACCGCCGGTCGCGGCGATGCGCCGTACGAAAACAGGAGCCGGAAGCCTTCCTCGGCCAGCTCGAAGAAGATGTCGTCCTTGCTCGGGAAATAGCTGTAAATAGCCGCGGGGCTGTATTCGATCCGCTCGGCAATCTTGCGGATCGAGACTTCCTGGTACCCGTGGGTGACAAACAGCTCCCGTGCGGCGTCCAGGATAGACCTGGAGACGGCCTCACGATCCCGTTCCTGTCGTTCCTTGACTCCCAAGTTATTTATCCTCTGCTATTTACAGTGAAATGAACCGTTACGCTGAACACTGTTCGCTAGTCTAACAGTGGTTAGACGCCGGTACAACCGGGACGGTTCCCAGGCTGCGTTTTTTGTATGCTGCTTCTTATGGGGACACTGGACGAGCCGGGGATCCGGAAGGGGTTGGACGGGGCGCCGGGGGGGGCGCGCGAAGGGGCCGCCATCCGGCGGCAGTTCACGCTCGCGTCGTTTCCCGACGCGATCGCGTTTGTCACGCGCCTCGCGTTCGCCGCCGAGGCCGCGGATCATCACCCCGACATCCTGATCAACTACAAGCGCGTGACGTTGACCTACACCACGCACAGCGAAGGCGGGCTCACGCAGAAGGACTTCGACGGCGCGCGGGCCGCCGACAAACTGGTGTGAGCGAACGCCGTGGAGCGAGCGTCGACGCGCGAGCGGAACGGAGAGAGCCAGGCGGGGTGCCCGCCTTCGCAACCGAGGCATCGCGGGTTGCTTCGGCGCGCAAGCAGGGGGCCCCGCCGATCTAAATAATGCACCTCAAGAACACCTACACGACGCGCGAGGTCGCGTCGATGACGGGGCTCACTGCCCGCCAGTTGCAGTGGTGGGACGCGCGCCGCGTGTTCGCGTCGCACATCGCGTCGAAGAAGACTGCGCGCGGCGGCTACACCGAGCGCCGGTACACGCCCGTCGATCTACTGGAGCTGCTGGTGCTGGCCGAACTGCTGCGGCAGGGCGTCTCCGTCGGCCAGCTCCGGCGCCTCCTCGACACGCTGCGCGACCAGTTCGGCGTGCGGCTCTTCGAGACGATCGGCGGCGGAGGGCCGCTGACCCTGCTCACCGACGGGCACGGCGTCTACGGCCGCACCGAGAGCGGCGACCTGTTCGACATGCTGCGCGATCCGCAGCAGCCGCTGCTGATGCTGGCCGAGGTGAAGGGCCTGCGCGAGCTCGGCGCCGCCCGGGGCAAAGGCCGCCGGAAAAAGATCGGCGGAGACAAACCCAAACGAATCTCTTGAAATGCTGAAGTTTGAATGTTGAATGCTGAAGTTCAGCATTCAGCATTCAGCATTCAAACTTCAGCATTCAACCTTACTTCGCGGCAACCGGCAATTACCCTATCGGAAAGATCTTGTCGAGACCGTCGGCTGGACGAGCGATCACGGGGACGCCGATGAGCTCGCCGACGCGGCGTGCGGCGGCC
>JANOJK010001190.1:0-6721 GCA_031408165.1 Acidobacteriota bacterium
CGACACCTTGCTGCCCCCCGTCGTCTCGCCGGCCCTGCCACGGCCGGTGGTGCCGACGCCGAGTTCCGACAGGCGCTGGCCCGACGAGGCGACGGCGTAGAACTCCCCCTCGAGATACTCGAGGTTCAGGGCGAAATTCAGAATGTCGATGTCGGTGATGCGCTGCGCGAGCAGCTCCGCCGAATTACCCAGCGCCACCGCGCCGTACGCCGCCACGCCGCCCAGCATCATCCGTTTCGCGAAGTCCCGCCGAGCCAGCGGGCTCGACACCAGCCGCTCTATTCCGTCTCGTTTAGCCGATTTCTCCACAGCGCCTCCTGAATGCCTATTCGATGAACAACCCGACAATCAGGGGGTATACGCGCGCAATCGGACATCGGATGTGGCGCGTATAGGTGGTGTGGCGCGCGTCTCATTTCCGTCCGGTCAAAGGTGGGTGGTGATTCCGGGGGCAGCGCTCGCGCTCGGGATGGCGGGGTGGATCGACCGCGCATCGTCGGCGCCACAATCTCACGCCGTTGAAGCACGGCCGGTGGCGGTGGCCGAACCCGGCGTTTCGCTGGCCGAAGCCGATCCCCTCCATCTGGACCGCTTGGCGGCCTACACCGCCATAGCGACCGCACCTCTACTGCTCGCAAGGAGTCCGTTCGAATTCGCCCGCCCGCATCCGGCGGCTTCGCCGCTCGCGCGCACGCCAGCCGACGCGCCCTCGGTTGCGCGCACGGTTGCCGCGCCCGCCGAACGGGGTGATCCGTCGCCGCCGGCGCTGGCGGGCATCACAGAAGAGGATGGACCCGATGGTGGGATGCGGACTGCGGTTTTGACGGAGCCCGACGGCGCAATCCGGTTTGTCCAGGTCGGGCAGGCGGCAGGCGGAGGCTATCGTGTGTCGGCGATTGAATCCGACCGCATCGTCCTGCTGCACACCCAGACAGGGCGCACGGCGGAGCTCATTCTCAAATGAGCGCGCGTCGGCGCGACGCACCGTCCTTTACGGCCGTCGACGGTCGTCAGGGCCGGCCACTCGACTCCTCAGGCACCGCCGGGACGCGCAGTTTCGAGCCCTCGAGGTCCGGCGGTCCGGCGTGAGCCGAGGTCGCCGGGAGGACGACGAGGAACGTCGCGCCGCGTTGCGGGCCGTCGCTGGACGCGTGAATCGATCCTCCGTGCAGCTCGACGAGCTGTTTGGTGATCGAGAGCCCGATCCCGAGACCCCAGGCCTTGCGCGTCGTCGAGGGGTCTGCCTGCCTGAAGCGATCGAACACGTAGGGAAGGAAGTCCTGGGCAATCCCCTCGCCCGTGTCCCGGACAGCGATGGAGACGGCGCCGTTCGTCTGTGAGATGGCGACTTCCACCCGCCCACCCGGCGGCGTGAACTTGACCGCGTTGTGGATCAGGTTCCACAGAATCTGCTGCACCCGGCGTCCGTCGGCGGGAAGCGGCGGCAGTCCGGGATCCACCGTGCCCACGAGGAGCACCTGCTTGGCAGTGGCGGCGGGCTGAAGCGACGACAGCGCGGATTCGAGAGCGACCGCGAGATCGACGCTGCCGACATCGAGCCGAACCTCGCCCGACGTCAGCTTGTTCATCTCCAGCAGATCCTCAATCAGCTTTGCCTGAGCCTCGGCGTTGCGCCGGATGACGGCGATGACGTGCGCGGGATCCTGGACGGCCTGTCCGTCTGCGAGCATGCTCAGCCAGCCGAGAATGGCGTTCATCGGCGTTCGCAATTCGTGGCTGAGCGTGGCGAGAAAATCGTCCTTCAGCCGGCTCTGGCGCTCGGCCTCGTCGCGCGCCCGCCGCTCGCGGTCGAGTAATCCTTCACGCTCGCGCGTCGCGCGCCGCTGATCGCTGACATCGCGGCTGACGCCGACCATCTTTTCAACACCGCCGGCATCGTCGCGGAGCACACGCCCCCGCTCGGCGATCCAGACGCACTCGCCGTCGGGCCGGATCGCGCGGTACTCGCACTCGTAGTGCGAGCCGGTGGTCGCGGCTTCCTCGAAGCACTGTTCGGCGCGCCCGCGATCCTCGTCGTGAAGGACGGTGAGCAGCCGCAAGTCCGGCCCGAACGCTCCGGCCGGAAAGCCGAACAACTTCTCCGGATCGGTCGACCAGGTCATCCGGCGCGTCTCCAGATCGCACTCCCACGCAGCGGTCCGGGCGAGGTCCATCGCGAGCGTGAGGCGCGCTTCGTTCTCACGCACGCCGCGGTGCGCCACCGTCAGCGCCGCCGTCCGCTCTGCGACGCGGAGTTCGAGCTCCTCGTTGAGCTGCTGGAGCGTTTCCTGCGCCTGCTGCCGCTGGCCAATCTCGTTCTGCAGGGCATCGTTGAGGACCGCCAGCGCGCGCGTCTTGCGAAACAGATCGACGAAGACCGCCACCTTGGATCGGAGGATGTCGGCGTTGACGGGCTTGCTGAGATAATCAACCGCTCCGACCCCATAGCCGAGGAGGACATCGTTTTCCTCGACCAGGTGCGCGGTGAGGAACAGGATCGGAACGTCCTGGGTGCGCCGGCGTTGTTTCACCAGGTGCGCGAGCTCGATCCCGTTCATCCCGGGCATTCTGATGTCGAGGATCATCGCGGCGAACTCGAACTCGTGCCGCAGCATGGCGAGCAGCGCTTCGTCGGCCGACTGCGCCCTGACGAGCGCGCATCCGGTCGACTCCAGCATCACCTCGAGCGCGTCGAGGTTGCGGGGCTCGTCGTCGACGATGAGGATCTTGACGTCCGCGGTCGTCATGCCGGACCCTCGCCCTTCAGCGGTACAACCAGACGCGCAGGAGAGACAGCAGCTGCTCGGTGTTGACCGGCTTTGCGATGTAGTCCGACGCTCCAGCCTGCAAGCACTTTTCGCGGTCTCCCTTCATCGCTTTTGCCGTCAACGCCAGGATCGGCAGCGTTCGAAACGCCGAATTCTGCCGTATCTGCCGCATCGTCTCGTAACCATCCATCTCGGGCATCATGATGTCCATCAGGACCACGCCCAGATCGGGGGTCTGGTCGATCAACTCAATCGCCTGGCGGCCGTTGGTGGCCGTCAGCACCTGCATGTCGTGATTCTCGAGCACGCTCGTCAGCGCGAAGATGTTTCGCGCGTCATCGTCCACGACCAGGACCCGCTGATTGCGCAGGACGTCGTTCGAGCCGTGCAGGCGTTCGAGCAAGTCCCGTTTGGCCGCCGGAAGCTGCGCGACCACGCGGTGGAGGAAGAGCGCCGTTTCGTCGAACAGGCGTTCAGGCGACTGCACGTCCTTCAAGACGACGCTCTTCGCCGTCGCCTTCAGCCGGTTCTCCTCCTCCGGCGTGAGGTCCTTTCCGGTGAAGACCACGACGGGCGTGTCGCGCAGTGTCGGATCGCCCTGCATCCGTTCCAGGAGCTCGAATCCCGTCATGTCCGGGAGCCGGAGATCGACGACGCAGCATTCGACCGGCCGCTCGTGCAGGACCTCCAGCGCCTCGGCGCCCGTCGCCACCGCCGCGACCTCGATGTCGTCGTGCAGGAGCAGTTCGACAATGCCCTGCCGCTCGATGTCGTTGTCGTTGTCTTCGACGACGAGCAGGCGTTTCTTGTGCGGCACCACATAGGCTTTGATGCGATCGAATGCAAACTCGATGTCCTCCGTCGTGCCGGGCTTCACCATGTAGGAGAACGCGCCGTGCGACAGCCCATGCTGGCGTTCCTCCTCGACGGACAGCATCTGTACGGGGATGTGCCGCGTCGCCGGATCGAGCTTGAGATTGTTCAGGACCGTCCAGCCGAGCATGTCGGGCAGGAAGACGTCGAGCGTGATGGCGGTCGGCAGATACTGGCGCGCGAGCGTGAGCGCGGCCTGTCCGCGGTTCGCGACAATCCCCTTGAACCCCTTGTCGCGCGCCAGCCCGAGCAGGACGCGGGCGTAGTGCGGGTCGTCGTCCACGATCAGCAGCACGTGGTCCCCCTCGCCGACGTCGTCCCGATCGTCCAGCACGACGTCCTCGGCCTTCGCCACGGCCAGCACCGGCAGGGCCGTCGTCGAGGGGAGTCTGAAATCGGCCTGCCCGAAGCCGCTGGCGGCGGTGAGGACGGCGCGCGCCGGACCGGTATAGATCAGTGGCAGATAGAGCGTGAAGGTGCTGCCCTGCGCCGGAACGCTGTTCAGGCGGATCTCGCCGCCGAGGAGGGTCGCCAGTTCGCGGCTGATTGCCAGGCCCAGGCCCGTGCCGCCGTACTTCCGGCTCGTGCCGGCGTCCGCCTGCTGAAACGCCTCGAAAATCAACCGCTGCTTTTCCGGGGCGATCCCGATGCCGGTGTCGGTGACCTCGATCGCGACGGCCGCGGGCACGAACCGCAGGATCGGATGGTCCGCGGACCATCCCGCGCTCACCTGCTGCACCCGCATCTTGACGTGCCCCTGCGACGTGAACTTGAACGCATTCGAGAGCAGGTTCTTCAGAATCTGCTGCAGCCGCTTGGGATCGGTGGTGAAGGTGCGAGGCAGGGTGTTGTCGATCTCGATCTGGAACGTCAGATTCTTGGACTCCGCCAGGTGATGGAACGTGCGGTCCACGCTGTCGCGGAGCGACTTGAACGTAATCTCCTCGGCTTCGACGGTGACGGTGCCGGATTCGATTTTCGAGAGGTCGAGGATGTCGTTGATCAGGGTGAGGAGATCGGTGCCCGCGGAATGAATGTTCCTGGCGAAATCCACCTGCTTCGGCGCGAGGTTGCCCGCGGGATTGTCCGCAAGCTGCTGCCCGAGGATCAGGATGGAGTTGAGCGGGGTCCTGAGCTCGTGCGACATGTTCGCCAGGAACTCGGACTTGTACTTCGAGGTGAGCGCCAGCTCTGCGGCCTTCTCCTCGAGCGCGCGCCGCGCCTGCTCGACCTCCTTGTTCTTGCGCTCGACTTCCACGTTCTGTTCCGCGAGCTGCTTCGCCTTGGATGCCAGCTCCTCGTTGGTCTGCTGCAGCTCCGATTGCCGCGTCTGCAGCTCGATGGTCAGCTGCTGGGACTGCTGGAGCAGGTTCTCGGTCCTCATCGTCGCCTCGATGGTGTTGAGGACCACGCCAATCGACTGGGTCAGCTGTTCGAGAAACGTCAGGTGCGTGGCGGTGAAGGGCTGCAGGGAGCCCAGTTCGATCACCGCCTTGGTCTCGCCTTCGAAGAGCACGGGCAGCACGACGATGTTCTTGGGCTGCGCGGAACCGAGACTCGAATGGACGCGCGTATACTTGCGCGGCACCTTGGTCAACAGGATGCGCTGCTTGTCGAGCGCGCACTGCCCCACCAGTCCCTGTCCGAGCGCGATCGTGCGCGACTGCTGGTCCCCGATCGCGTACCCCGCGAGCAGTTCCAGCGCGGGCGAGCCATCCGCCACCTCGGTCGGCATCTGATAGACGGCCCCCTGCTGGGCGTTCACGAGCGGAGCCAGCTCGGACAGCAGCAGCTTGCCCACCGTGACGAGGTCGCGCTGCCCCTGGAGCATTCGCGTGAACCGCGCCAGGTTGGTTTTGAGCCAGTCCTGCTCCTGGTTGCGGTCCGTCGTCCCGCGCAGGTTGCCGATCATCGTGTTGATGTTGTCTTTCAGCTCGGCGACTTCGCCGCGCGCTTCGACCTGAATCGAACGGGTGAGGTCTCCCTTCGTCACAGCGGTCGCGACTTCGGCAATCGCGCGGACCTGATTGGTCAGGTTGGCCGCCAGCAGGTTCACGTTGCCGGTGAGATCCTTCCACGTACCCGCCGCGCCCGGCACGTTGGCCTGCCCGCCGAGGCGCCCTTCGACGCCGACCTCGCGGGCGACGTTGGTCACCTGCTCGGCAAACGTCGCCAGCGTGTCGGTGACGTTGTTGATGGTCTCGGCCAGTGCCGCCACCTCACCCTTCGCCTCGACGGTCAGCTTCTGGCGCAGGTTCCCGTCGGCCACGGCCGTGACGACCTTGACGATGCCGCGCACCTGATCGGTCAGGTTCGCGGCCATGACGTTGACCGAGTCGGTGAGGTCCTTCCAGGTGCCCGCGACGCCGGACACTTCCGCCTGCCCCCCGAGCTTGCCTTCCGTCCCGACTTCGCGCGCCACGCGCGTGACTTCGGCCGCGAATGCCCGCAACTGGTCGACCATCGTATTGATCGTGTTCTTGAGCTCGAGGATCTCGCCTTTGACGTCGACCGTGATCTTGCGCGACAGGTCGCCGCGGGCCACGGCGGTCGTGACTTCGGCGATGTTGCGGACCTGGGCGGTCAGGTTGGCGCCCATGACGTTGACCGAGTCGGTGAGGTCCTTCCAGGTGCCGGCGACGCCGGGGACCACGGCCTGCACGCCGAGGCGCCCCTCGGTGCCGACCTCACGCGCCACCCGCGTGACTTCCGAGGCAAACGATCGCAACTGTTCCACCATCGCGTTGATGGCCTCTTTCAGCTGCAGGATCTCGCCGCGGACGTCGACCGTGATCTTGCGCGACAGGTCCCCGTTGGCGACGGCGATGGTGACTTCGGCGATGTTGCGGACCTGACCGGTCAGGTTCGAGGCCATCGAGTTGACAGTGTCGGTGAGATCTTTCCAGGTGCCGGCGACGCCCCCCACGAGCGCCTGTCCGCCCAGCTTCCCCTCGGTCCCGACCTCGCGCGCCACGCGGCTCACCTCCGACGCGAACGCGTTCAACTGGTCGACCATCGTGTTGATGGTGTTCTTCAGCTCGAGGATCTCCCCCTTGACGTCGACCGTGATCTTGCGGGAC
>JANOJK010001193.1:0-2356 GCA_031408165.1 Acidobacteriota bacterium
CGATCCGGCCCGAAGAGATTAAGGACGCGCTTTCGCGTTTCGTCTCGTCGTACACCCCGGAGGCTGCCTCTCGAACCGAGGTTGGTCGAGTGCTGGAGTGCGGTGACGGGATCGCGCGCGTCGAGGGCCTACCGTCCACAATGACCAACGAGATTCTTGAGTTCGAGGGCGGACTGCGCGGCGTCGCACTGAACCTCGATCTCCGCGAGATCGGCACGGTCCTGCTAGGCGAGTTCAGCCACAATCAAGAAGGTCAAGACGTTCGCCGCACGGGCGAGATCCTTTCGGCTCCAGTTGGCGATGCGTTCCTCTCACGCGTCGTGGACGCCCTAGGCAACCCGATTGACGGGCTGGGTCCGGTCGCGTCTGAAGGACGCCGCACCCTCGAGCTACAGGCGCCAACGGTCGTTCAGCGCCAGCCGGTCAAGCAGCCGCTGCAGACTGGGCTCAAGTCGGTCGACGCCATGACGCCCATCGGGCGTGGCACTCCCTGCGCTCGTTCGCGCCTGTGGCGGTTCGGTTCCCGGTTCCTGGGTCCGCGTCCACAGCGCGCGCATGATGTCGCCCGCTCGCGCGAGCGTGGCGACCTCCTCGAAGAGCGGGACCACCCGCAGGGTGGAGCCGAAGGCTCGCTGGAGATACTCGACCGCGAGCACGTCGGACGGCGCTTGCGTCATCGACACCACGTACGCGCCGAGGCCATCGGCGGGGATCTCGGCAAGCGCCCTGAACGTCTCGAGGACGTCGCGCACCGTGTCGTCACCCTCCACGTCTGCGGGCACCTCGATCGATTCCTCGATCGCGCGACGCAGGAAACGCTGGCGCTCGATCTCGGTCCATCCCAGGTACGACTCCCCGGACAGCCGGCGCGTGATGGCATCGAGCGCCGCGGCGTGCCGCTCCGCATGCTGGCGCACGTCCAGGCGCACCAGCGACGATCCGAACGCCGCCACGCGCCGCAGGACGTCGGTCAGACGTCCGCCGGCCAGCAGCGACTGCCCCGTCCCGGCGAGCGATCGATGACAGAGCGCCAGGGGCCCCTCCAGATCGACCGCCGGGTCAGCCGGACCGGCGGCGCGCAGCCGATCGTGGAGGTCCCGCAGCACCGCGCGGTACGGCTCGCGGGCGCCGCCCGCCCGCGCCTGCAGCTCGGGCGTCGCGCCGGTCACCGACAGCTCCGCCCACAGGGCCTCGATCTCCCGCGTGAAGAGCCTGGTCGCGAGCGCGCGCGCCGTCCGGCACGCCTCGCGCGTGACCTCGGGGGTGATCGCCGGGTTGCCGTCGCGATCCCCGCCAATCCAGGACCCGAACGCGATCGGCGCGGCGTCGAGCGGCAGCGTGCGCCCCGTCGCGTCGCGGAGCGCGCGATCGAGCGCGCGGACGTAGGCCGGCACGCCGTCCCATAACGTCTGCTCGAAGATGAAGAGGCCGCTTCTGACTTCCTCCATCGGCGTGGGACGCCTCAGGCGGACGTCCTCGGTGCCCCACATCTCCAGGATCAGCCGCCGCAACTCGTCGAGGAGGTCGTCGCGCTCGAGCGGCGTCAGCTCCGGACGATCCAGCTGCTCGAGCGCCCCGGCGATCCGGACGTGCTTCGCCGCCAGCGTGCGTCGCGTGATGGCGGTCGGATGCGCGGTCAGGACGATCTCCACGCGCATGGAGGCGACGGCGCGGTAGAGCGCGTCCGCGGTGACACCGCCCTTCAGCATCCGCGCGAACGCCTCGGAGAAGGAGCCCGGCTGCGCCGCCGACGCGTCGTCGCGCAGGTAGTCGCGCCGCCGTCGGATGCGGTGGTGCTGCTCGGCGATGTTGGCGAGCGTCAGGAAGTGCGAGAACGCGCGGGCGACCGGCACCGCCATGGCCAGCGGCAGCGCCTGCAGCGGCTGTTCCAGCGTCGCCAGCGCGTGATCGTCGTGCTGCCGCGCCGCCTTGGCGATCCGCCTGACCGCCTCGACGGTGTCGAAGAGCGCCACGCCCTCGCGCGCCCGGAGCGTGTCCCCCAGCATCTCGCCGAGGAGCGACACGTCCGCGCGGAGGGGTTTGTGCGGATCCTGAGGCCTCGTCACGGGAGCAGCCGCTGCCCTTGAAGGAACGATCGGATGGACGGAAAGAACCGCGGGTCCTTCTCGCTCGCGTAGACGTGCCCGCCCGAGACCTCGACGAACTGCTTCGGCCCGGGCGCCGCGTCGAACAGCCGGCGTCCCTCGTCGAACGGAATCACCGCGTCCTCGGGGCTGTGCAGGAACAGGACCGGCGATCCGATACTGGCGATCTTCAGGATCGACTCGAAGGGGTTGCGGATCAGCATCCGGATCGGAAAGTACGGATACCGCCTCGCGCCGACGGCGACGAGCGA
>JANOJK010000411.1:0-1540 GCA_031408165.1 Acidobacteriota bacterium
CTGGCGGGCCAGGCCGCGTAGCAGGCGCTCGACGCCTGCAGGGCCGTCGACGCGGAACTCGGCGTCGGCGGCACGATCGCTCGCCGCAACCGTCATCCCATGGAGGCCCACGGCGCGGAACGCGTCCTCGTCGGTCACATCGTCCCCGACGTACACGGTGAAGGTGGGGCCGCGGACCTCTTCCACCCGCGTGCGGATCCACTCGAGGGCTCGTCCCTTGTTCCAGGTAACGGCGGGCAGCAGTTCCAGCACGCTCGCGCCGGGCAGCAGCCGCAGCCGTCCGGCATCCAGATCGTCACGGGCGGCAGCCAGGAAGCGCTCCCGCGCCACCGCGCCGACCGCCTCGGCGGCTTCGCGGTAGTGGAGGGCGATCGAGAACACCTTGTCTTCGATGAAGACCCCGGGCATGGCGGGCAGGTGCGCGCCCATGGCCTCGGCGATCGCGCGCATCAGCGGCGTCGCGGCCGCCGCGTCCGGGTGCATGAAGGCCTCCCCCGGCGCCTCGATCTCCAGTCCGTGAAATCCCGCCAGATAGATACTGGGCGCAATGCGGGCCCGCTTGTGAAGATCGGGAAGCCGCCGGCCGCTGATGATTCCGACCGTCGACGCCGGATCGGATGCGAGCGACCAGAGGAGTGCGCGAACCGCCTCGCTCAGGTGGACCTCGTCAGGGTTCGGATCGAAGGGGCAGAGCGTGCCGTCGAAATCGAACAGGAGCAGCAGGTGCCGCCGGTCGCGGCGGCCTGCCAGGGCGGACAATACCTGTTCGGCCTCCATCCTTCACGAGCCCGTCATCGCGAGGCGGCGCGATGGGCGCTTCGACGGGAGGCGTTCGAGGTTGCCGAGAATCTCGGAGGCCCAGAGAAAGACGTCGTGTCCGGCCACGATCCGCCGCATCAGGCGCATCCGTTCCGCCTGGCCGTGAACCGGCAGGTCGATCGCTTCACCCAGCACGCGGGCGAAACCCTCGGCGTCGTACGGATTGATGGTGATCGCGCCCTTGAGCTCCTGTGCCGCGCCCGTGAGCTCGCTCAGGATGAGCACGCCGCGCTCGTCGTGACGGGCGGCCACGAACTCCTTCGCCACGAGGTTCATGCCGTCGTGGAGGGAGCTCACGATGCAGAAATCGGCGAGCTGGTACAACGCGACGAGACGCCGCAGCTTCAGCGCGCTCTTGCGGTACCGGATCGGACCGTCGGTCGCGCTCGGCCCATGACGCGAATTGATGTCCGCCACTTTGTCGTCGATCTCCTTCTCGATCGACGCATAGCTTTCGAGCTTGGAGCGTGACGGCACGCCGATCTGCACGAAGACCAGCTGAGAGGCCAGCTCCGGCCGCTCGGTGAGCAGCCGATCGATGGCATCGAGGCGCTCCGGAATGCCCTTGGTGTAGTCGAGGCGGTCGACCCCCACGCCGACGATCGGCGCCGAGATGCGCAGCTCGCGGCGCAGTCGATCCTTTTCGACGAGCAGCCGGGGGTCGCGCGCCATCCCGCTGATGCGATCGAAGTCGACGCCGATCGGCACCGCGATCACGTGG
>JANOJK010001207.1:0-7464 GCA_031408165.1 Acidobacteriota bacterium
ACCCCCCTACACGCTCGCTTGCGGGGACCCCACGATCCCCGCGCCGCACGCGGGCCGTCGCCACCCCGGACCCCCCTACACGCACGCTTGCGGGGACCCCACGGTTCCCGCGCCGCTCGCGCGGCTCACTCACACGGTTCGTTCGCATGCTCACAGACATCCGTCCCGAAGTATTCTAGTTCACCCGCCTTCGCCCGTCGCGGCTTCAGCGAGGCATTGGCCCTGACACAGACACTGACATTGATCACGCTTGACGGCAACACGCTGACGCTCGAACAGCTCGTGGCGATCGCGGACGACTTCGCGCCCGTGGCGCTTCACTTGCGAGCGGCGGCTGCCGTTGACGCCGCGCGGGCGGTGGTCGATCGGCATGCGGCGGGCGAGGCGCCGGTGTACGGCATCAACACCGGGTTCGGTTCGCTGTCCGAGGTCAAGATCCCGAGGGCCGCGCTGGGCGACCTGCAGCGCAACCTGCTGCGCAGCCACGCGGCGGGCGTGGGCGAGCCGCTGCCGGCGCGCGCGGTGCGCGCGACGATGGCGCTGCGCGCGAACGTCCTCGCGAAAGGCTACTCGGGCATCCGCCGCGCGACGCTCGATCGGCTGATCGACGCGCTGAACGCGCGGGTCCATCCCGTCGTGCCGAGCCGCGGGTCGGTCGGCGCGAGCGGCGATCTCGCGCCGCTGGCGCATCTGGCGCTCGTGCTGATCGGTGAAGGACAGGCGACGGTTGGCGACGATCCGGCGGTGCTCGGCGGCGGCGCGGCGCTCGCGCGGGCCGGCATCACGCCGGTCACGCTCGCACCGAAGGAAGGACTCGCGCTCATCAACGGAACACAGGCGTCGACCGCGGTCGCCGCACTGGCGCTCACGGGGGCCGAGCGGCTCGCGCGCGCGACTGACATCGCCGCGGCGCTGGCGATCGACGGGTTGCGGGGGTCGTACCACCCGTTCGAAGCGCGGCTGCACGACGCCCGGCCGCATCCGGGCCAGCGGGCCTCGGCCGCCAACCTCCATCGCCTTTTGCAGCAGAGTGCGATCAACGCCTCGCACGAGAACTGCGGGCGCGTGCAGGACGCCTACTCGATGCGCTGCGCGCCCCAGGTGCACGGCGCCGCGCGCGACGCGCTGGCACACGCGCGTACGATGATCGCGATCGAGGCCAACGCCGCCACCGACAACCCGATGGTGTTCGCGGACGCGGGCGACATCGTGTCGTGCGGCAACTTTCACGGCGCGCCGGTCGGGATCGCGTCCGACCTGATCGTCCTCGGGCTCCTCCAGCTCGTGACGATCTCGGAGCGGCGGTCGGATCGGCTCGTCAATCCGGCGCTGAGCGGGCTCGCGCCCTTCCTCACGCGCGACAGCGGCCTCCACTCAGGCTACATGATGGCGCAGGTCACCGCGGCCGCGCTCGTCTCGGAGCTCAAGACGCTCGCGCACCCGGCGAGCGCCGACACCATCCCCACGGCGGCGAACCGCGAGGACCACGTCAGCATGAGCATGGGTGCGTCGCTGAAGGCGGAGCGGGCGCTCCAGCTGGCTGCGCGCGTCGTCGCGATCGAGATCCTCCTCGCGTGCCAGGCGATCGATCTGCTGGCGCCGCTCGCAACCTCGTCAGCGCTGGCGCCCGTGCACGCGCGCGTCCGATCTGATGTATCGACGCTCATCGACGACCGTCCGCCCGCGCCCGACATCGAGTCGATCTCTGAATTGATCATGCACGGATCGTTGGAACGCGCGTGCGCCATAGAAGTCAAGTAAAGATTTTTTCAAATTCAGTTTGACAACGCGCGCGTACGTTTCTAGATTGCTATTCTTCCGCGCGTGACGGCTGCGACGTCATACGCGGCGCTGTTAGTCATTGATGAACACCTTGAGCCGCCACGTCAGCGCGCCGCGCGGCACCGCCATCACCTGCAAGGGATGGCCGCAGGAAGCCGCCCTGCGGATGCTGATGAACAACCTCGATCCGGAGGTGGCGGAGCGGCCCGACGAGCTGATCGTGTACGGCGGATCCGGACGCGCCGCCCGCTCCTGGCCGGCGTTCGACGCGATCGTCGACACGCTGCGCCGTCTCGACCACGACGAGACGCTGCTCGTGCAGTCCGGCAAGCCCGTCGCGGTCTTCCGCACGCATCCCTGGGCCCCGCGCGTCATCATCGTCAACGCCATGCTGGTCCCGGCCTGGGCCACGTGGGACGTCTTCCGCGATCTGGAAGACAAGGGGTTGACGATGTACGGGCAGATGACGGCGGGCAGCTGGATCTATATTGGTACGCAGGGCATCCTCCAGGGCACCTACGAAACGCTGGCCGAAGTCGGGCGCCGTCACTTCGGAGGGACGCTGTCGGGCCGCCTCGTCGTCACCGCGGGGCTGGGCGGCATGGGCGGGGCCCAGCCGCTTGCCGTCACCATGAATGACGGGATCGCGCTCGTCGTCGAGGTCGACCCCGACCGCATCTACCGCCGGCTCGCGACGCGCTACGTGGACGAGCGCGCCCGGTCGCTGGACGAGGCGCTCGCGCGCGTCGAACAGTGCCGGCGATCCGGCGAGGCGCGCTCCATCGCACTCGAGGGGAACGCCGCCGACGTCCTGCCCGAGCTCGCCCGCCGCGGCATCATCCCGGACGTCGTGACCGATCAGACCTCCGCGCACGACGCGCTGAACGGCTACGTGCCGAGCGGCGTGACGCTCGCCGCGGCGTCGGCGCTCCGGCGCGACGATCCCGCCGAGTACGAGCGCCGGGCGATGGCCGCCATGGCGGCCCACGTCCGCGCGATGCTCGACCTGCAGGCGCGCGGCGCCGTTGCGTTCGACTACGGCAACAACATCCGCGCGCAGGCCGAGAAGGCGGGCGTCCGCGACGCGTTCGCCATACCCGGGTTCGTCCCGGAGTACATCCGTCCGCTCTTCTGCCGGGGCAAAGGGCCGTTCCGCTGGGCGGCGCTGTCGGGCGATCCTCTCGACATCGCGGCGACCGACCGCCTCGCGCTCGAGATGTTCGCCGACGACGAGCCGCTCTGCCGCTGGATCAGGCTCGCATCCGAAAGAGTGGCGTTCCAGGGACTGCCTGCGCGCATCTGCTGGCTCGGCTACGGCGAGCGCGCGCGCTTCGGCCTGGCGATCAACGACCTCGTCCGCCGCGGCGTCGTCTCGGCGCCGATCGTCATCGGCCGCGACCATCTCGACGCCGGATCGGTCGCGTCCCCCAACCGCGAAACGGAAGGGATGCTGGACGGCAGCGACGCGATCGCCGACTGGCCCATCCTCAACGCGCTGCTCAACACGTCCTCGGGCGCGACGTGGGTCTCGGTCCATCACGGCGGCGGCGTCGGCATCGGCTATTCGCTGCATGCCGGCATGGTGATCGTCGCCGACGGCACGCGTGAAGCCGACGAGAAGCTGCAGCGCGTCCTGACCTGCGATCCGGGAAGCGGCGTCGTCCGGCACGCGGACGCGGGCTATCCCGACGCCATTGTCACTGCGCGAGAGAGTGGAATCGACATGCCCATGCTGCCGGGAAGGCCCCGATGATGATCCCTGAGCGCCCCTCGCTGGAACGGCGCGTACTCGCGGCGCTGGACGGTTCGAGCGGATCGGGTCCGCGGATCCCGGTCGTCCTCGGCGGCTGCGGGAGCGGGCGGACGTCGCTGCTGCTGCGGCTGCGGGACCTGATCGGACGCACCCAGGCGCAGTACGTGGACGTCGAGCGGATCGCGACTACGCCGGAGCGGTTCTTCCAGTCGCTGCGCGAGTCGTCGCCGTTCCCGGCACTGCCCTACGGGCAAGGGGGCGGCACGGAGCCGGGCGCCCGCGACGCGTTCGACGCCGCGCTCGCCGTGCTCGACACCGCGCGCGCGCCCGGCGGCATTCCGGCAACCTTCCTGCTCGACGAGTTCCTGGAACTGCGGACCTTCGAGAGCTTCCCTGGACTGCGCAGCGTGCTGCGGGATCTCATCGGCGCGCTGGCGTCGAGCGGCAACCGGTTCGTGCTGACGAGCCGCTACGCGGCCCGCACGCACCGCCTCCTGCGCGATGCGCCGGCGCCCTTCGAGATCATCCACGTCGCGCCGCTGAGCGCGGCCGAGATTCGCGCGACGCTGCCCGGCGCCCACGGCGACGATCACGTACGCGGCATCGACGATCCGGAGGACGAAGTCGAGCGGCAGCGCGACGAGATGGCGCGGCTGGTCCAGGTGCTCGCAGACGGCCGCCCGTCCTACGCCCGCGCGATCGCCGAAACGGCGGTGGGCATGTCGCCTCGGGGCGCGGCGGATCCGGTCGGGGCGCTCGCCTCCCTGCTCGCGCCCGGCGGCCAGCTCGCGCAAGGCTGCCGCTTCTGCTACGAGCTCCGCCTCCACCGCGCCCGCGGCTACGGCGCGCTCAAGGCGATTCTCGAAGTGCTCGCGCAGGAAGAACCGCTGACGCTGACCGAGATCGCGCTCCGTCTGCGCCGCACCCCCGGGTCCACGAAGGACTACCTCTCGTGGCTCGAAGACGTCGACCTGATCGTCTCCCGACAGAAGCGCTACAGCTACAGCGACCCGATGCTCCGGTTGTGGGTGCGCCTGCACTGCCGCGCCGTCCCCCCCGGCGACGACGACATCGCGCGCGAGCTGCACGCGTACGTGCAGGCACGGCTTCCTCACGCCGAGCCGGCGCTCGCGCTCGCCGGCGGCCAAGCGGTCGGCGCCGAGCGCGAGAAGAACTGGGGCATCATCGAAATCGATTGAGGTGAGGGAGGTTCGGAACGGGGCTGTCCTTTCTCACGACGTTGCAACGCTCAGGACGCTGCCGTCGGCTGGCCGTACCCGTCCGGCGAGCCGCGCGTTGCGCGGCGGACGGTCAGCCCCGTTCGCCTCCGTGTCTTCGTTCCTCCGTTGTGAGGGTTGTCCCGTTCGCTCCGAGCCCTCCGCCTCTCCGTCTCTGTACCTCGATCGCTCTCCGTCTCGGTAGCTCCTCCAACGTTCTCCGTCTCGGTAGCTCCTCCTACGCCGACAGCTTCTCGAGCGCGGCCTTGGCCGCCGCCTGCGCCGCCTCCTTCTTGCTCCGCCCCTCCGCCTCCGCAACGGCCTCTCCGTCGACGACGACCTCGACGACGAAACTCTTGCGGTGATCGGGGCCGACCTCGCCGGCGAGGCGGTACACCGGCAGGCCGCGGCCGCCCGACTGCAGGTACTCCTGCAGCGCCGACTTCCAGTCTTCCGTGAAGCTGACGGCCGCGCCGGTGCGCTTCGCCTCTTCGACGAGTGCCGCGAACTCGTGCGCGATAAACGTCTCCGCGGGCTCGATGCCGCCGTCCAGGTAGATGGCCGCGATCAGCGCCTCGTAGCAATCCGCGATGATCGCGTGCTTCCGGCGGCCTCCGGTCTTCTCCTCGCCGCGGCCCAGGATCAGGAATTCGCCGAGGCCGAGGTGCTCGCCCAGGCGCGCGAGCGCCGCCGCCGAGACGAGCGACGCCTTCAACTTCGATTTCTGCCCTTCGTTGTGCTGCGGGAACTCGCGGAAGAGCATGGCCGCGATGACGAACCCGAGCACGGAGTCTCCCAGGAACTCCATCGACTCGTTGTCGAAGACGCCGCCGCTCGCGTCCTCGTGCACGCGCGAGCGATGCGTCAGGGCGTGCTCGAGCATCCCGCGGTCCTTGAACCGGTAGCCGATGCGGCGCTCGAGCGGCGCCAGCTCGGACCCGAACGGCACCACCCGCCCGCCCTCGACCACGTCGCGGTGGCTCTCGATGATGCGGAGCGCCGCCTCGGCGTCTTCGGGGTTCACCGCCACCCGGCGCTCCCACGCCTGATCGTTCAGCGCGAACGGGAAGGCGGTCCGCGAGTTGTCGCTCAGCACCGCGCAGTGGATCCCGTGCGTCTCGAGGAGGCCGCTGATCACGTTCGCCTCGATTTCGTGGGGGGTGTGGAAGATGACGATCAGCTCACCGCTCATGCGCCGCTCCCCCCGTGATCATACCGCCAGCCTTCGTTCCATGACGATCGGCTCCTCGATCTTGATCAGGATCATCGTCATGTCGTCGTGCTGGTCGGCGCCGCCGACGAAGGACTCGATCTCGCGCAGGATGCGCTCGCGCAGGTCCGCCGTGTCGAGGTGTCCGTGCTCGCTGATCAGCTGGCCGAGCCGCGCGTCGCCGAAGAGATCGTTGTCCGCGTCCATCGCCTCGGTGATGCCGTCGGTGTACAGCACGAGGACGTCTCCCTTGTGCAGGTCCAGGCGGTCCTCCTCGAGCAGATCCGAGAACTTCTCCGTCGCGCCGGGAATGCGCAGGCCGACGACGATGCCGCTCGGGGCGAGCACCGCCGCCTCGCCGCCGGCGACGTCGCCGCGCAGGTACATCATCGGCGTGTGGCCGGCGCGGGCGAACGTCATCACGCCCCTCGACAGGTCGAGCACGCCGTAGGTCATCGTGATGAAGCTGCGGGTGTCGAGATTCTCGGAAATGATCCGGTTGACCTCCATCAGGAGCTGGCGCGGCGACTTGTAGATCTGACTGAGCGACAACATGAGCCCCTTGAGCTCCGCCATGTAGAGGGCGGCGGACGTGCCCTTGCCCGACACGTCGGCGATCAGCACCCCGAGCTGCCGGTCCCCCACGTGGAAGAAGTCATAGTAGTCCCCGCCGACCTCGCGCGCGGGCACGCAGAGCGCCGTCATGCTGATGCCGGGGAAATCGAGCGGGCCGCGCGGCAGCAGCGACATCTGGATCTGGCGCGCGATGCGCAGCTCTTCCTCCAGCCGCTTCTTCTCGGCGGCGGTCAGCAGCAGGTTCTCGATGCTGCCGGTCATCTGGTTGAACGACTCGGCGAGCTCCCCGAGCTGGTCCTTCGACTCGATGTTGATGCGGTGGGTGAAGTCTCCCTGCCGCACGCGCTCGGTGCCCATGAACAGCTCGTGCACGGAACTGGTGATCGAACGGGCGAGCGCGAGTCCCATGATGAGCGCGGCCGCCTCGATGATCAGGAACATCCCGCCGATGAGGACCAGCACCAGCAGGAGCGCGTCGGACAGCCGCATCGTCCCGACGAGCAGCGACTGCGCGCTGGAGAGATGTTTGTAGAGCTCGCGGACGCGGTAGGTCAGCACCACGGTGTCGCGGTGGCGCACGTTCGACTCCCAGTCGGCGACTTCGATCTGCGCCAGGCTGCGTTCGAAGAGCACCGAGCGGCCGCTTGGCGGCGCGGTCGTGGCGCCCGAGCGCGCCGTGCTCGCGCTGACCGCGCGCGAGTCGAACACGCTCTCGACCCGGACGCCGGCCTGCTCGTGCAGCCGGTGCGTGACCTGTTCGTCGAGGGGAATGTCGACCACCACGGCCCCGCCCGAGCCGGCCGCGCCGGCTCTGATGACGGCGCGCACGACGAGATCCTCCTCCCCCTGTGAGTCCTTGACCGGCACGCCGAGCGAGCCCACGAATTCGTCCCGCAGCCATGAGGGAAGGCGGTCCGGAGCCGGCA
>JANOJK010001217.1:0-1507 GCA_031408165.1 Acidobacteriota bacterium
CACGCCGGCGAGCGGAAGACCGGCGTCCGTTTCGCCGCCGTGCTGCAGGCGATCGCGGAAGGGGGCCGCGTCAGGACCGAGGGGGATACCCTGATCGTGGAAGGGGCCGACGCGGTGACGCTCCTGCTGACGGCCGCCACGGATGTTCGCGCGCGGAATCCTGTCGAAACGGCCGCGACGGCGATGAATGCCGCAGTGGCGAGACCGTTTGCCCGGTTACGCGCGGACCACGTCGCCGACTACCAGAACCTGTTCAACCGTACGACGCTGTCCTTCGAGGCTCCGCCGGCGCCCTCATCCCCAAAGGCTGCCGGGGCTACGCCCGGCTCGGCTCCCACCGACGAGCGCCTGAAGACGCTGGCGGGCGGCGGGGTCGATCCGCAGCTCATCGCGCTCTACTTCCAGTTCGGGCGCTACCTGCTCATCTCGAGCAGCCGGCCTGGGACGATGGCGGCGAACCTGCAGGCGATCTGGAACGACTCGCTCGCCCCGCCCTGGGAGAGCAAGTACACGATCAACATCAATATCCAGATGAACTACTGGCCGTCGGAGATCACGAATCTCTCCGAGCTCCACGAGCCGCTCTTCGATCTGATCGACCGCGGGAAGGAAGATGGGCGGCGGGTCGCCAAGACGCTCTACGGCGCCGGTGGGTTCGTGCTCCACCACAACACGGATCTCTGGGGGCATGCCATCCCGATCGACCAGGCCGGCTCCGGCGTCTGGCCGATGGGCGCGGCATGGTTGAGCCTCCACCTGTGGGACCACTACGACTTCTCGCGCGACGTCACGTTCCTGCGCGATCGCGGGTATCCCACGATGAAGGAGGCCGCGCAGTTCCTGCTGGACTACATGGTGACCGATCCGCAGGGCCGGCTGATCACCGGTCCCTCGCTGTCGCCCGAGAACCGGTACCTGCTTCCCGACGGCACCAGCGCCCGCGTCTGCATGGGACCGTACATGGACACCGAGATCGTCCACGCGCTCTTTTCGCGGTTGATCCAGTCGAGCGAGATCCTGGGCGCCGACGCAGAGTTCCGCGCACGCCTCATGGCGGCGCGCGCGAAACTGCCGCCGCTCAGGATCGGCAGGCACGGCCAGATTCAGGAATGGCTCGAGGACTACGACGAGCAGGATCCCGGCCACCGGCACATGTCGCAGCTGTTCGCGCTCAGCCCCGGGACGCAGATCACGCCGCGCGGCACGCCGGATCTCGCCGCCGCCGCGAAGGCGACCCTCGACCGCCGCCTCGCGCACGGCGGTGGCCACACCGGCTGGAGTCGCGCCTGGATCATCAACTTCTGGGCGAGGCTCGAAAACGCGGAACAGACCTACGACAACATCCTCGCGCTGCTGGCGAAATCCACCCTGCCCAACATGCTCGACAATCACCCGCCGTTCCAGATCGACGGCAACTTCGGCGGGACGGCGGGGATCGCCGAGATGCTCCTCCAGAGCCACGCGGGGGAGATCGCAATCCTGCCCGCGCTGCCGGCAGCGCTTCCCG
>JANOJK010001226.1:0-4816 GCA_031408165.1 Acidobacteriota bacterium
CCGTTCCACTTCTATCTGGATCCCGTCATGGATCAGCCGAACGTCGCCAGCATCTTCTACGGCCCTGTCCTGCTCGCGGCCGAGGAATCAGGCCCGAGGACCGACTGGCGTCGGGTGACGCTCGACGCCGCTGATCTCGGACAATCGATCCCCGGGGCGCCGGCGACGCTCCGGTTCAGCATCGACGGCGTGACCCTGAAGCCGTTCTATGAAACCTACGGGCGTCACTCGGTCTATCTGCACGTGACGCTGAAGTAAAGATGCACAACCACACGCGTCGTTCTCGCGGCTTTCGTGCTGGCCGATGTAGTGGCGTTCAGAACGTGATCCGGATCCGACTGGGATTCAGTCGGTGACAGTTCCGCGCGAGGTGTTGGCGATCACTCTGGTGCTCGTCGCTGCCTGCGGCTCAGGGTGCGACGTCGTCGGACCCAGTGCCTGCACCCTGATCGGCTGTACGGGCCTGGTCGTCGAAGTGACTGGTGCGCCGGCGCAGACTCCAGTGACGATCGTTGTCGCCGCGCCCGATGGGTCGACGCGAAGTTCCACCTGCACCTCGGCGACAGGCACCTGCCCAGTGGCCTTCCCCGAGTTCACACCCGCCAGCGTCACCATTCGGGTGTCGACTGGCACCCAGACCACTGAAGTGACCAGACAGCCGGTGTACGAAGTCAGCCGACCGAATGGTCCGGCGTGCCCTCCGGAATGTCGAAACGCTCGAGTGATTGTGGGTTTGTGAAATCTCGCGGGCTGACCGATCTACAAGAAGGAGTGGCGCTCGCTCCGTCTGCCCCCCACGCTGCCAGTGCCATGTCGAAGCGATCACCCTCGGCCTGGCGCGCTGGAGCTGAGCCGCGTGCTTCGGCTCGGGCAGGCCGGGGCCGGGCCCGCCGATCCGTGGACGTTCGCGGCCAGTGTGCTTCTCTCGAACATCGTGTGCATCGCCGCGTGCCCTGTCCCGCTGCGCCGGGCGGTCCGCACCGATCCGGTCGTCGCGCTCCGCGCGGAGTGAGGGCTCGCGAACGAGCCGCAGCGAGTGACCCGGCGAAGGCCGTCGGAAGGCTGGAGCGTATCTCACAAATCGCCACGCGGCGATCGGCTCCGGCAGCCACGGTGCGCGCGAACGAGCGACCGCGAGTGAGCCACGCGAACGGAGCGCGCCGGCGAAGCGGCGCGCGAGAGAGCGTGTCGGGGAGTTCGAGGGGCGAAGCCCCTCGGATAATCAGTCGTGCCGGAGCGCCGTGAGCGGGTCGATGCGCGACGCTCGGCGCGCGGGAAGGTACGCCGCGGCGAACGCCATCGACAGCAGCAGCGCGGTGGCGCCGGCGAGGGCGGCGGGATCGTGAGGCTCGACGCCGAACAACTGGCTTTGCAACAGCCGAACCACGGCGAACGTCCCGGCGAGGCCGGCGGCGGCGCCGGCAATCACCGTCCACGCGCTCTCGCGCACGATCAGCCAGCGCACCGCTGCCGGCGGCGCCCCGAGCGCCATGCGGAGGCCCAGCTCGGCGGTCCGCTGCGTCACGCCGTAACTCAGGAGGCCGTACAGCCCGATGCACGCCAGCAGCACGGCGAAGGCGCCGAAATAGCTGGTGAGCAGCGCGAGGAGGCGCTCACGCGCGAACGAGTCCTCGGTTTGCCGTTCGAGCGTCGTTACGCGGAATGGCGTGAGACCCGGATCAACGCGGGTCACGGCCGTCCGAATCGCTTGCGTGAGCCCGGCCGCGGAGCCGGCGTAGCGGATCTCGAAGGTTGGCGCGTAGAAGATGTTGGCCGGCGCGATCTGGAAGATCGGGTAGTACACCACTTCGCGCGGCGCGTCTTTCACGTTGGCGTACCGGGTGTCCCTGGCAACGCCGACGACCTCGCGCGCGGCGGCCCCTGAGCCCAGCACCTGTCCGATCGGATTACCCTCGAAATGGCGCGCGAGACGCTCGCTGATGATGATCACGTTGGGCGCGCCGAGCGCATCGCGCTCGTCGAAATCCCGGCCCGCGACGAGCGGGATGCCCAACGACGCGAAGTAGCCCGGTGCCACGTGGTTGAACGCGACCCGGATGCGCTCTTCCTGGGTGAGCAGCTTGCCGTTGATCTCCCTGAAGGAGTTGATGAAGTAGTAGTTGTCGCTTACCGGCCTGACCGCGGACATGGTTACCGCCTGCGCGCCCGGGACGGTTCGTAATTCGTCGAGCACGAGCCGGTAGATCCGGGGAATGTCTTCGCCCGTTCTGCCTGCCAGCCGGGGATCGACAGAGAACATGAGCACGTTCTGCCGGTCGTATCCCGGTTCCTGCGCCCACAAGTTTCCGAGCGTCCGCAGGAACAGGCCGGCCGCAACGAGGAGGATCAGCGAGATCGCTACCTGCGTGGCGACAAGCGTGCGATCGAGCAGGCGGCGCTGCCGCCCGCCGCCGACCTGGCGAATGCCGACGAACCTCCGTGGCGACGTGGCGCGAAGCGCCGGCACCAGCCCGAAGACCAGAGAAGTCAGGGCGGTGACGCCGAGCATGAACAGAATCAGCCGCCAGTCGGGTCCGAGATTGAGCGGGACGCGCTCGGCTGCCGGTATGGCGATGCGAAGCAGAGTCTGGCTGCCCCAGACGGCGACCGCGACGCCAAGCGCGCCGGCACACGCCGCCAGCACGAGCGATTCGGTGAGGAACTGCCGGACGATGCGCCAGCGTCCGGCGCCGACGGCCAGGCGCGTGGCGATCTCGCGCTGCCGCGCGTCGGATCGCGACAGCAAGAGCGTCGCGACGTTCAGGCTCGCGATGAGCAGGACGGCGCCCAGGAGCATCAGCAGCAGGCCCAACCAGCGTTCGTAGCCGTCTCGAAGGCCGCTGACACCGCCGCGCGCGCCCGGCTCCAGCCGCAACTGGTAATCACGCGCCATCTGCTGATCGCCCGGCGATTTCGCGGCGTCGAGGCTGACCTGCGCGAAAATCGTCCTCGACTCCTGCTCGGCCGCCGCGAGCGTGACGCCGGGCTTCAGCCGCGCCAGCACATAGAGCCACGTGGTAAACGGCCCGCGCAACGGCGGCCTGCCTTCGTTCAGCGCGGGGGAGGCCTGGACGGGCAGACTGACATCGTACGGCCGTCCGACTTCCGTTCCGGAGAAGCCGGATTGCTCGACGCCGACAACCGTAAACGGGACCTTGTTCAGCTCGATGGTCGTGCCGATCACGTCGGCCCGGCCGCCGAAGCGGCGCTGCCAGTAGGCATGAGTCAGCACGGCGACCGTTTGCCCGAGCCGATCGTCCGTTCGGTCGAACAAACGTCCGAGCGCCGGCGCGAGGCGGAGCGTGCGATAGTAGTCGCCGCTCACCAAAACGCCGTCCGCGGCCTCAGGCTCACCCTTCACGGTGACCGCGACCCTGCCCAACGGAGAGAGCCAGCACACGGCCTCGAGAGTGGTGCTGCGCTGACTGATGGCTACAAACTGCGGGTAGGGCAAGGAGTAGTTGAACCGGGCGCCGGGCTTTCCGATCGACGCCACGACCAGGCGGTCGGGCTCGGGCACATTGAGCCGGCGCAACGCGACGGCCTCGAACAGGGAGAAGATGGCGCCGGTGGCGCCGATGCCGAGCGCCAGCGACCCGATGGCAAAGCCGGCGAAGAGGGGACCGCGCCGCAGGAGTCTCAGCGCATACCGCACGTCCTGGATCCAGCCGTCGATGGAGGCGCCTGCCTTGACGTCG
Source organism: Acidobacteriota bacterium (assembly GCA_031408165.1). GTDB lineage: Bacteria > Acidobacteriota > Vicinamibacteria > Vicinamibacterales > 2-12-FULL-66-21 > JAICSD01. Next base: position 3,699 of record JANOJK010001226.1, read on the forward strand.
CGCACCTGCTCTTTCAACGACTCGGTCCGCCCGAGTTGAATCGTCGCCGCGCGCCGCGCCTCCTCTGGACTCAGTCCGGCCTGTCGATGCTCCTCCACGAGCATGTCGAACGTGCTCCGCACCTCATCGTCAACCTCGCGGTCGACGCGGCGTCGATGGATCAGGTTTCGCCACAGGCTGAGAAAACGGAACAGACTACTCATATGGCCAATGTCTCTCCTTATTCGTGCCGCAGCGCGACCAGCGGGTCAACGCGCGCCGCGCGCAGCTCCGCGTCGAGGTCGGCGTCGGCCGCGTTGCGTGCTACGAGATTCCGCCAGAGAGTCCAGATGCGGGACATGGCGCACCCTGCCTACGCTTCGAGCGCTCGCGCGATGGCCCCCGCGATCTTGTGCCACTGCGCGGTTTCCTCACCGAGCTGTTTCCGGCCGGCTTTCGTGAGGGCGTAGTACTTGGCGCGGCGGTTGTTCTCGGAGGCCTGCCAGGACGATGAGAGCCATCCGGCTTCTTCGAGGCGGTGGAGCGCGGGGAACAGCGATCCGGGCTGGACGACGAAGGTTCCGGCGGTGATCTGATCGACCCGGCGTGACACGCCGAGGCCATGCAGCTCGCCCGCGGACAGCGCCTTGAGGATCAACAGATCGAGTGTGCCCCGCAGCAGCGCGGCGCGGTCCTCTGACATCGCGACCTCCTATAGGGTTCCGATACGAAGAGCAGTTTCGTTCGGTTCCTATAGAAAGTCAATAGGTCGACAGAGGGTTGTCAACGCGAAATAGAAATGTCCGGAACGACCTCCACCGCGGACATCCAGGAGGTGCGGCACGCCAGAAGGCGTGTCCTACAGAAGCTTCGATGGAACGCTGATTCTCTCGACGACGGCCGCGCGGCGCGCGGCCGTTGCCTTTTTCGCGAACACGAAATACGCGCGGCGCGCGTGGGACCTCTTTTCCATGTAGCCGTCGTACTTCGAGTGAAAAGCGCGCTCGACGACCTCATCGCGCGTGAACCCCGCCTCCTCGAATCGCTTCGTCCACCAGCCGGCGTCGCCCCACGCGAGGTGGCCGTGGATCGGGTAGCCCTCCTCGTCCACGTGGATGCTGCGGAACTTGCGCCCCGCG
>JANOJK010000004.1:0-3072 GCA_031408165.1 Acidobacteriota bacterium
CGGATATCCGGACAAGGCGCTCGCGAAATATACGGGCGTCACGGGCGGCCTGGCGGTCCCCGTGGTCCCGCAGAGGAGCCGGCCGGGAGAATCGTTCGCGGGCTCGGCGCTCGTGCCGCGCAGCGACCTCGACGTCTTCGAACAGGCCGCCGGGCCGACGCCCGGTGGCCGCGAAGGCAGCGACTCCGCCCCGATCATCGATCTCGTCGACCTCGTCGTGCACAGCGCGATCACGAGCCGCGCGAGCGACGTGCACATCGAGCCGGCCGAGAAAGGGGTGCTCGTCCGGCACCGCCTGGACGGCATCCTCAAGGAGGTCATGGACCTGCCCAAGTGGGTCCACGAGGGGCTCGTCGCCCGCATGAAGATCATGGCGGGCATGGACATCGCCGAGAAGCGCCTGCCGCAGGGCGGCCGTCTCCGCGTGAAGACCGAGGACGGCAAGGAAGTCGACTTCCGTGTCTCGACGCTGCGCACGATGTTCGGCGAGAAGATCGTCATGCGCATCCTCGACTCCCGCAAGGGGGCGCCGCCGCTCGAGGAGCTGGGTTTCTCGCTGGCCGCGATGGAGGAGCTGCGCTATTTCCTCAAGCACCAGCACGGCATGATCCTCGTCGTGGGCCCGACCGGCAGCGGCAAGTCGACCACGCTCAGTTCCGCGATCACCTCGGTGAAGTCGGGGCGCACGAACATCATCACGATCGAAGACCCGATCGAATACCAGATTCCCGGGATCAACCAGACGCAGGTCAACGAGAAGGCGAAGCTCACGTTCGCGACCGCGCTGCGTGCCATCCTCCGCCAGGATCCGGATGTCATCCTCGTCGGCGAGATCCGGGATCACGAGACCGCCAAGATCGCGATGCAGGCCGCGCAGACGGGACACCTCGTCCTCTCGACGCTGCACACCGACGACGCGCCGTCGACGGTGACGCGGTTGATGGACATGGGTCTGGAGCCGTACGTCATCGCGTCGGCGCTGATCGGCGTGGTCGCCCAGCGCCTCGTGCGCCGCCTGTGCCAGTCCTGCCGCCGGCAATACACGCCTGAGGCCGAAACGCTGCGGTCGCTGAACATGTCGGAGAGCGACGCCGCGCACTTCGTGTTCTACCGCGCGGTGGGCTGCGAGGACTGCAATCACACCGGCTATCGCGGCCGCATGGGCATCTACGAGGTCATGCGCATCGACGATAAGGTGCGCCGCCTGGTCGCGCAGAAAGCGGGCGAGGAAATGATCCGCGACGCGGCGATCGCGGCGGGCATGATCACGCTTGGCGAGGACGCGCTGGCCAAGGTGAAATCCGGCGCGACGAGCGCGGAGGAGCTCTTCCGGGTGGTCACCGAAGTCAAGGAGGTCCGGACGCTGTGCCCGGGCTGCCACGCCGCGGTGGGCGTGGATTTCATGGCCTGCCCGCACTGCGGTCACCGCCTGAACGCCGGGTGCCCGAAATGCGGCCGCTCGCTGCAGGCCAGCTGGCAGTTCTGCCCGTACTGCACTACGAGCACGGCCGTCCCGCCGACGAAGAAGCAGTTGCGCGATCAGAAGCGGAAGCCGGCGCTGCCTGCGTCGAACGTCGCTGAATTCAAGGGCCAGAACAATCGTTGAAGAACTTCTACCAATTGCTGTCGGTCGCGGCCGACGCGCCCGCCGACGAGATCAAGAAGGCGTTCCGGCGCGAGATCGCGCGCTATCACCCGGACAAGGTCCAGCACCTCGGCAAGGAGTTCCAGGAGATGGCGTCCGGGATGGCCGCCGATCTCACCGAAGCGTACCGGATCCTGATGGACCCGGCGCTGCGCGCCCAGTACAACGAGCATCTGTTCGAGGGCGCCCCCCCCCAGGCGATGAAGCCGCCCCGGCCCGCCGCCGACCAGGCCCACCACGCCACGCAGTCGGCAGCTTCGGCGTCGTCGCCGCCGGTGGAGCCGTATGTGTCGTCCCCGGGACCGCCCCCGCTGCCCCGCCCGTCGAAGGCCGGTGTGGACTTCATGAGGAAGGCCAGCCTGTCGCGTTTGAAAGAAGCGGTCGCCGAGGTCATGGGGGACCCCGAACCCCGGTTTGCGGAGGGCTTCGACCTCGTGGTGACGTCCAGGCCGAAGCGCGGCCTGTTCAAGAAGGCCGACGACAAAGTCCGGCTCCTCGTGAAGTACGTGCCGCACGTCGACGGCGAGGCGATCGCCGCCATCTGGGTGACTGCGGCGAGGCTCATCGTCCCCGACGCGGTCCTGTGCGTCCTCCTGGTGGGGCCCGGCCTGGCGCCGGCCAACGACCTGGCCGCCGCCATCACCGAGCAGCGCCGCAAGAACCGTAACGCCGGCCCTGTGCTCGTGCCGGTCGATGTGAGAGACTGGGAGGCGCTGTTTCCCCCGGATACTCCGGCGTCGGTCCGGTCTCTCGTGCAGCGCCTGAAGGACGACACGCGCTGAGCGGGAACCGCCGCCGTCCTGTCGCGTAGAGACACCTGATATGGGAATGATCACGACCCACGACCTCTGGAAGACTTACGTGATGGGCGAGGAAGAGATCCACGCCCTGCGCGGCCTGTCGATCAACATCGAGAGGGGGGAATACGTCGCGATCATGGGGCCGTCGGGGTCCGGCAAGTCGACGCTGATGAACCTGATCGGCTGTCTCGACACGCCGTCGAAAGGCAGCTACCTGCTCAACGGCAAGGAAGTCGCGGCGATGAACGACGACGAGCTCGCGCGGATCAGGAACGAAGAGATCGGGTTCGTGTTCCAGACCTTCAACCTGCTGCCCCGCGCGACCGCGCTCCACAATGTGGAGCTGCCGCTGGTGTACGCGGGCGTGTCCTCGAAGGATCGCCAGGTGCGCGCGATGCAGGCGCTCGAGAAGGTCGAGCTCACCTCACGTTCCACCCACCGGCCCAACGAGCTGTCGGGCGGCCAGCGCCAGCGCGTCGCCATCGCGCGCGCACTGGTGAACAACCCGTCCATCCTGCTCGCCGACGAGCCGACCGGGAACCTCGACTCGAAGACCGGCGAGGAGATCATGGCCGTGTTCGGTCGCCTCCACGAAGGCGGGAACACGATCATTCTGGTGACGCACGA
>JANOJK010000023.1:0-5297 GCA_031408165.1 Acidobacteriota bacterium
GCCCAGACGGTGTCGTGCGACAGGCTGCCGCAGAGGACCGCCGCGAGGATCGAGCGATCCCCCTTGACCTGGTCGATCACGGCGTCGCGCGCCGCCGTGAACAGCCGGTCGATCGAGCCGGGCGCCATGGCGGAGAGTCTAACCGACAGCGTGACGGTTCGGCGAGCCGCTCGCCCCGCCATAGCCACCGCCCGCGGGCTCAAGAGGAACACAGAGTCGCCGGGAGATGTGAGTGGGTGGGTTCGCAGGGCCACTCACATCGGCCGGCCTTGTCGCCCCACGACGCCGGCCGGAGGCCGGCGCACGGCCGCCTCTGCGCGTCTCTGTGCCCTCTGTGCCTCTGTGTTCCTCTTCGTGTTCTCTCAAAGACCTACTCTCTGTACATCTCGTCGATCTCCTTCCCCCAGTTATGTTCCACCGCCTTGCGCTTCACCTTCATCGTCGGCGTCAGCTCCCCCGCGTCGATGGTGAACTCGCGGGGAAGGAGGCGGAACTTCTTGATGCGCTCGAACTGGGACAGCTCCCGGTTGAGCGCCTCGACGAGCTCCTCGTACAGCGCCACCACGTCGTCCCGGCGGACCAGTTCCGCGCGCTCGTCCCGCGACTCCGTCCGCGGCGACCCTGACCCTGGCGAAGGGTCCGCCGGCGGCCGGCCGAGGTCCTTCAGCCGGCGCTCGAGCGCGTTGAAATCGGGGACGATGAGCGCGCAGATGAAGCGGCGGCGGTCGCCGAGCAGGACCGCTTCCGTCACGAGCGGGCTGCGCCTGAGAATCGCCTCCACCGGCTGCGGCGCGACTTTCTTGCCGCCCGACGTCACGAGCAGGTCCTTCTTGCGATCGGTGATGCGAAGATAACCTTCGGCATCGAGCGACCCGATGTCACCGGTATGGAACCAGCCGTCCTTCAGCACCGCCGCGGTCTCCTCGGGCTTGTGGTAGTACCCCATCATCACGTTCGGCCCGCGGACGAGGACTTCGCCGTCATCGGCAATCCGCACGTCGACGCCGGGAATCGGCGTGCCGACCGTGCCGAGCCGCGGCGCGTCGATCGGATTGGCGGTCACGATCGGAGAGGTCTCCGTCAGGCCGTAGCCCTCGGTGATCGTCAGACCCACGCCGAAGAAGAACTCCGCGGTGTGCAGCGGCAGCGGCGCGCTGCCGGACACCAGGCCCCAGAGGCGTCCGCCGACGCTGTCGCGGATCTTGGAGAACACCAGACGCTCGGCGATCGCGGACTCCAGCGCCAGGATGCCGCTGACGCGGCCGCCGTGGCCCGCGGCGCGGGCCCAGGCATGCGCCACCCTGGCGCCCCAGTGAAAGAGGGTCCGCCGTGGTTGCGGCAGCGCGTGCCCGCGCTCCAGGATCCGGGCGTGGAACTTCTCGTACACGCGCGGCACGCCGGTCATGATCGTGGGCCGGACGATCGGCAGATCGCGGCCGACCGTCTCCATCGACTCGGCGAAGACGATCGTCACACCGTGCGCGAGATACACGTACGACACGAGCCGCTCGAAGGAGTGGCTCAGTGGCAGGAACGACAGCGAGACGTCGTCGGGGGTGACCGGCACCACGGTGTGCCCCGCGATCAGGTTCGAGATGAGGTTCCCATGCGAGAGCATCACCCCCTTGGGCTCGCCCGTCGTGCCCGAGGTATAGATGATGGTGGCGAGCTGCTCGGGCCGGATCTGACGGGACCTGTCGCGGAACTCACGGCCGGCGCCCCACTCCCCCATCAGCCGCGCGTGGCCGCGGGCCGAAACCGCCTCCAGCGTCTGCACCGATGCCGACGCATGCTCGGGCGGCGCGAAGGTGACAACCGCCTCGAGCGACGGCAGTTCGTGCCGCACCCGCTGCAGTTTGTCGAGCTGTTCGGCGCTCGAGACGAACGCGAGGCGAGCGCCGGCGTCCCTGATGATGTAGCACGCCTGCGCGGGCGTCAGCGTCGCATACACCGGCACCGTCACGGCGCCCAGCGTGAGGATCGCGAAATCGGCCAGCAGCCATTCGGGCCGGCTCTCCGACATGATGACGACCCGGTCGCCCGCACGGATCCCCAGCGACGAGAGGCCCAGCGCGAGGTCGCGCACGGCGTCGAACCAGTCCCTCGTGGACGCGCCCTCGATGGCGCCCTGCCGGACCTGCCCGATGAGGAGCGGCTTGGGGTGGCGGCCGAGCACGTGGAACGGCAGATCGGCGAGTGTCGTCAGCTCGGGAGCCGGCTCCAGGTCAGCGCTCAATACCCTGCCTCCTTGTCCACGGCATTCTGCAGTGGCTCGCCGGCCGCGAACCGCCGCAGGTTGTCGGCGAAGATGCTCAGCACGCCGGTCCAGTGATCGGCGTCGAAGCCCGAGACGTGCGGCGTGATCAGCACGTCCTCGCGCGACCACAGCGGACTCTCCCGCGGCAGCGGCTCGTGTTCGAACACGTCGAGCGCCGCGCCGCGCAGCCGTCCGGTCTGAAGCGCCTGCACGAGCGCGGCGTCTTCCACCAGCGTGCCACGCCCCACGTTCACCAGGACGGCATCATCTTTCATGATCCCCAGCTCGCGGGCGCCAATCAGGTGGACCGTAGCGGCGGTCTGGGGGGCGGCCAGCACGACGACGTCGGCCGTGGCGAGTTCGTGGTGCAGTCGATCGGGGGGTACGACCGACGTGACGCCTTCCGGCGGCGGTCCCTCTGCGCGCCGCCGGATGCCCGTCACGCGCGCGCCGAAGGCCGCCGCGAGCGTCGCGGCTTCGCCGCCGATGGAGCCCAGACCGACCATGAGCACGCGCGCGCCGCGCAGCGTCCTGATGGGCGGGCCGGCAGCGAACTCGTCCTGCGCCCACGCGCACGCCTGCTGGCGCCGCCATGCAAACGGCAGGCGCCGCAGCAGGGCCAGCGTCACGGCGATCACATGCTCGGCAATGGTGGCCGAGCCGTTGCCGCGCGAGTTCGTGATCGCGACAGACGAGGCGACCATCGCGGGGAACAGCATGTTGCCCACTCCCGCGGCCGGGCTGTGGATCCAGCGGAGCCGGCGGGCGGCGGCCAGATGCTCCGGCTTCAACCGCGCGCTGAACGCGACGTCGGCATCGGGGATACGCTCGATCGTCTGGGCGTCGGAATCCGCGCGCACGAAAGTGTGCCCGGGGAACTCCCGCCGCAGCCATTCGACCTGCGCCTCGGGGATGCACCAGGCGGCGACGTCGCTGTAGGCGGCGACCAGCACCTTCATTTTGACTTCTTGATCAGGCGGATGCCGCCAATCACCATGGCCTTGTCAATGGCTTTGACCATGTCGTAGATCGTCAGCGCGGCGACCGACACCGCGATCAGCGCTTCCATCTCCACCCCCGTCGGCGCCGTGGTCCGCGCCACCGCTTCGATGTCGTATCCGCCCGCGACGGCGGTCAGCGTGACGTCGGCGTGCGACAGCGGCAACGGGTGGCACAACGGGATCAACGACGCGGTCTGCTTGGCCGCCATGATGCCGGCGAGCCGGGCGGTCTCGAGCGGGTCCCCTTTCTTCATCCCCCCCGCGCGGATCTGCGCCATGGCCGCCGCCGAGATGGTGATGTGCCCGCGCGCGACCGCCTCGCGGGCGGTGGCCGGCTTGGCGCTGACGTCGACCATCCGGATGCGGCCGGCGGCGTCGACGTGGGACAGTTTCTTACGCATCCATTTCACCCTGCGCCAGGAAAAATGACAGGCCCTCGAGCGACACCGTCAGGTCCATGTTCTTCAGCTTCACGTCGAGCGGTACCCGTAACGCCCCGGGGGAAAAATTCAGGATCGCCTTCACGCCGGCGGCGACGACGATGTTGATGGCTGCCTGGGCGCCGGCCGCCGGGACGGCAATCATGGCAATCCCGACCTCTTCGCGCTTGACGATCTTCGTGAAGTCCTTGATGTCGTGGATGAGGACCCCGCCGCGCGAGCGCCGGCCGATCTTCTCCTTCAGGGTGTCGAACAGGGCGACGATCTCGAACCCGTCGTCGCGGAACCCGCCGTAGTCGGCGAGGGCGAGCCCGAGGTTGCCGGCGCCGAGGATCGCGACGCGCACGCCGCGGTCGAGCCCGAGGATCTGGCGGAGGTGCCGCCGCAGTTCCTTGACGTAGTAGCCGATGCCGCGGACCCCGAACTCGCCGAAATAGGCCAGGTCCTTCCGGATCTGCGCCGCGTTCAAATGGAACTGCTGCGCGAGTGCCTGCGACGAGATCGTGCGCACGCCGGCCGCGTCGAGCGCGCCCAGGCAGCGCAGGTAGACTGACAGACGATTGGTGGTCAGTTCGGAAACGGGCTCCGTCAACACGCGGGGGCGGGCTTCCGGACCGAGCTTGTGCGCGCGGGTCACAAGCGAAGTATAAAGCGCGATCGAGGGCGAGAGGGGCGGGGCGCCCGGTGCGGATCCGGAACCCGTGCCTCGCGCCTCGATGTAATATCACCGCCTATGGCACACGTGATGACGCCCCCCCCCGTGAAAGGGGTGTTCCAGCCCTACGTCCCGGCCAGCCAGTCCCCCGCCGAATTCACCGCCAAGGCCGTCGTCCTCGGCGTACTCTTCGGCCTCCTGTTCGGTGCGTCCACTGTTTATTTGGGCCTGCGGGCGGGGCTGACGGTCAGCGCGTCCATCCCGATCGCGGTGCTCGCGATCTCGGTGCTCAAGAGGTTCGGCGGTTCGACGATTCTCGAGAACAACATCGTCCAGACCATCGGATCGGCCGGCGAGTCGGTGGCCGGCGGCGTGGTGTTCACGATCCCGGCGCTCATTTTTCTCGCGCCGTACGGGCCGGCGTTCTTCAGTTATTTCCAGATCCTGATGCTGGCGTTCGCCGGCGGGATCATGGGGGTGCTGATGATGGTGCCGTTGCGCCGTGCGCTCATCGTGAAGGAGCATGGCGTGCTGCCGTACCCGGAAGGGGCGGCGTGCGCCGACGTGCTGGTGGCGGGCGAACGCGGCGGGGCGCTCGCGAAGACGGTGTTCGGGGGGCTCGCCGTCGGGGCGCTGTGGAAGTCGCTGTCGTGGATCTTCCAGATCTTCCGCACCGACGTGGGCCACTCGATGTCGCGCACCAGCTTCTTCCCGAACGCCACGATGAACATCGACATCTCCCCCGAATACATGGGCGTCGGCTACGTGATCGGACCGCGCATCGCCGGGGTCATGTTCGCCGGCGGCGTGCTCTCCTGGCTCGTGCTGCTGCCGCTCCTCACCATCATGGGCAATTACATGACGGTCCCCTTCCCGCCGGTCCCCCCGAGCGGGCTGCGCATCGACCAGATGTCGGCCGGGCAGTTGTGGAGCGCGTATATCCG
>JANOJK010000062.1:0-2172 GCA_031408165.1 Acidobacteriota bacterium
GACCAGGGGGCCCAGTCGCTGGCGGACGCCATCCGGAATGCTCCGGGCGTGACCGCCAGCCAGGGTGAAGGCAACCGCGATCAGATCGTTCTCCGCGGCATCAACACCAACTCCGACTTCTTCGTGAACGGCATCCGCGACGACCAGGAACGGTTCCGGGATCTCTACAACGTCGAGAGTGTCGACGTCGTCCAGGGACCCGCGGCCGTGCTGTTCGGGCGCGGCGGCGCAGGTGGGCTGGTGAACCTCACCACGTGGCGTCCGGACCGGAGGTCGAAGTCGAACGCGTCGCTCGAAATCGGGAGCTTCAGTCACAAGCGCGCGACGACGCAGCTGGCGGTGCCCTTCGGCGCGAGCGGTGTCTTCGGGGTCAGCGCGATGGGGCAGAAGTCCGGCGGATTTCGCGACGGGTTCTTCCTCCGCCGCCACGCGGTCAATCCGACGGCTGGCGTCGTGCTCCCGACCGGCTCGCGCCTGTTCGCGGCGTTCGAGCACCTGCGCGACCACCGCCTCGCCGATCGCGGCATTCCTTCGCGTGACGGGCGGCCGGTCGAGGCGGGCCGCGCGCAATTTTTCGGCTCCCGCGCGCAGAACGACGCGCAGAGCGGCGTGGACAGCGCGACCGCCTCGCTGGAGCACGCCTTCAAAAATGGCGTCCTCGTCCGCAACACGTTCATGGGGGCACGCTACGACAAGTCGTATGCGAACGTGTATCCGGGAAGCGCCGTCGGCCCGCGGGAGACGCTGACGCTGTCGGCGTACCACCACGACGTCGGTCGCACGAACGTCTTCAACCAGACCGACCTCGTCGCGCGCGCGAAGACCGGCGGCCTGGCGCACGTGCTGCTTGCCGGCGTCGAGCTCGGGCATCAGTCCCAGGACGAGTTCCGGCGCACCGCGGCGAACATGGTGGACGTCCCGCTGCGCGATCCGGTTCGCGACGCCGACTTCCTCCGGGCGCCGGTGACGGTCGATCGCCATGCGACGGCCGGCGTCGTGGCGGCCTACCTGCACGATCAGGTGCAGATCGCGCCGCGGTGGAAAGCCGCCGCCGGCGCGCGCGTCGATCGGTTTGCCGTGCAGGTGGACAGCCGGCTCGGAACGGGATCGCGGCTGGCGCGCGCCGACACCGCGGTCAGCCCGCGCGCCGGGATCATCTTCCAGCCGTCGGGCGGAGTGTCGCTCTACACGAGCTATACGTCCACCTTCCTGCCGAGCGGCCAGACGCTCGGGCTCGCGACCAACACCGCCGAACTCCGCCCCGAGAACGCGAGGAACTACGAGGGGGGCGCGAAATTCGACCTCGCGTCGCGGCGGATCCAGCTCGCCGCCGCCGCATTCCGGCTCGATCGCAACAACGTCAAGAACACGGACCCGAACGATCCGACCAGGCTCGTCCTCACGGGGCAGCAGCGCGCCGAAGGCGTCTCGCTGTCCATCGTCGGCGATCTTCGCCGCGTGCGGTTCTCGACCGCCTACGCCCGCCAGCGTGCGCGCATCGTGAAAGACATCGCCGGCGCGCCGGCCGGACGCGAGGTCGGGCTGGTACCCAGGGACCGCGTCAGCGTGTGGGCCGCGTCGGACATCACGCGCCGGATCGGGGTCGGCGGCGGCGTGATCAGCCAGGGGGCGGTCCGCACGTCCTTCACCAATCAGGTGACCCTGCCGGCCTTCACGCGCGTGGACGGCCTCGTGTACTACCGCATCGGCCGGCACCGGCTGTCCGCGAACGTCGAAAACCTGTTCGACGCGAAGTACTATCCGACCGCGAACGGCGACAACAACATCTCGCCGGGCGCGCCGCGCAGCCTGCTGTTGTCGCTGCGGACGGCCTTCTAGCGCGATTCTTTTTCGCCAGCCGCAGAGGGCCATGCGAGCGGTCAGACCGCCGGGCCGCGTCGCTCGTGAGAGGCGAAGCGCCGCCTCGTGCCTATGCAGCCGCGCTTGCTGCCTGAGTGCAGAACGGCGCTCAAATCCGAGAGTGACGAATGTGCCTCGGCGATGGCTCAGCCACGGCCGGCCGAACGCCGGGGAATAAATGCCCGGTCGTGGGGTTTTCATTAGTCAGTGTTTTGTATTCGGCATCGTTTTTCAATCAAGGGAGTGTTCATGAAGGTATCCGCTATCGTCATCGCCGGTTCGCTGTTGTTCGCCGCCGGGGCGTCCGCCCAG
>JANOJK010000094.1:0-5950 GCA_031408165.1 Acidobacteriota bacterium
CAACGGCTTGCGCCCGATTCGATCTGCAAGACGGACAGTGTTCTTTCCAGACGGAATCGCGTTCGACGGAAAAGGCTTAGTTGGAACCCGCGTAACCGCACCGGCCTTCAGCTACTTGCGGACGATCGAGGATGCGAATGAAAAGGTGGTGGACCTGACCGGGATCGAACCGGTGACCTCCTGAATGCCATTCAGGCGCGCTCCCAACTGCGCTACAGGCCCCTTGCGGGAAAGGCGAACCCCAATTTTAACATTATTCGGATCCCCGTAGTAAGGTGCCCCGGTGGCGGACGGGATCTGCAACAATTGCGGGGCTTCCCTCCTCGGGGAGTACTGCCACCGCTGCGGGCAGAAGGAAGCGGACACCGACTGGCGATCGCTCGGCGCCATCGCGCGGCAGTTCAGGCGCGAGCTCGTCAGCTTCGACTACAAGAGCGCGCGCAGCGTCGTCGCGCTCCTCGCGCCCGGCCGCCTCGCCGCGGAATTTATCGCCGGCCGCAGGGTCCGGTACCTGAGTCCGCTGAAACTCTATTTCCTCGCCGCCGCCATCTTCTTCGTCGTCGCGCCGCGCGCGACAGACTTCGGCTTCGAGCGCCAGATGGCGCTCGATCGGAGCGGCGAGTTCCGTGCGCGGGTCGAGGGGCGGATGGCGAAGACCCACATGAGCCGCGAGCTGTTCGCCGAACGCTTCGACAAGAAGCTGCAGACGATCTATACCCTGATGCCCATCCTGAGCGTCCTGTCGATGACCCTGATCCTGCGGATGCTGTACGGACGGAGGTTCCCCTGGCTCGGCCCCCACATGGTGCTTGCGCTGTACAACGTGGCGTTCGGGTACCTCGCCGCGCTCGTCCTGCACGGCCTCAATCACTGGCTCCACGCGCCACACCCGGCGATCCTGCTGGCGGTCCAGTTCGGCATCCTGACGCCGTACATGTTCGTGGGCCTGCAGCGCGTCTACGGCGAACCGGCGGGCCGGACACTCTGGAAGTGCGCACTCGTCATGGTCCTCACGTTCGCGATCGACAGCCCGATCAACGTCGGCGCCACGCTCTTGAGCGTCGCAATTACCTAGCGCGCCAGGCCGGGCAGCAGCCCGCCGATGCCCCGCCCGAGCAGACCGAACGCGGTCGCGCTGACGAGAATCCCCATCACGCGCGTCACGATGTTCAGGCCGATGGGCCCCGTCCAGCGCGCGATCGGTCCCGCGGAACGGAAGCCGAGCCACATGATGAGCGCCGTCCCGACACAGACCCCGGTGATGATCGCCAGATCCCGGAGACCCGAATAGGTCGTCGCCTGAATCACGACGGTGGTGATGGTGCCGGCCCCCACCGTGCCGGGAATCGCCAGCGGCACCACCGCCAGCGCCCTCCAGTGCTCCTCAGGGACTTCTTCGGCCGATACCTGCTCTGCCGGCGTGAGCTTCAACTCCTCGACCGTGACCATGCGAATCCCGTAGAGGAGCAGGATCAGACCCCCGGCCGCCTGCAGCATGGGAACGCTGATGCCGAGCACCAGCAGGAGCGGACGGCCGACCCACGCGCACACCAGCAGGACGATCAGGACCGCGAGCGCGCTCTGGTTGGCCATGCGGCGCTGGATGCCCGGCGCAAAGCGCCCGGCCATCGCGGCAAACAGCACCGACGAGCTGATCGGATTGACGATGGCGAGGAGCGTGGTCGTGAAGAGGACGACGTCCCGGAGATTCACGGAGTCGAGTATGCCCCGAACCGCACGACCGCGGGCTCGAACTGCGTCCCGCCGGGCGTGAGCCCGTTTCCCCGGTCCTCACGCCTTCCCGGCTGGAGGCTCCGGATGACACGCTCAATCCTCTTCCTCTTTTTTCTCCCGCTGATTGGCATTCCGACCGCTCAGGCGCAGTCGCGGTTCTATACCGCGGTGACCACGGCCGCTGACACTGGCGAACGTGGCAACATCCCCGGCGGTGCGGTGCCGTCGGTCGGAGGCATGCTCGGCGTCCGTCTCACCGATGCGTGGAGCATCGAAGTTGAGGTCGAGCGCAGCTTCCGGTCGACGAGGGCCGGGAGCGGCGAGTCGATCATCGTGTCCTTTCCTCCGACCACGAATCCAACGTCCCAGGAGATCCAGTTGTACGGCATCCGCGCGCGGGACGATCGGACGCAGACCGCGGGCGCGGGTTGGTCGGCGCTCGCCGCGTGGCGCACCCGCGAGCCCGGACGTATCAACTTCGGACTTCTGGGGGGCGTGTCGTCGCGCATCTACACCAGCCGGCTCGTGCGGACCACGACGTTCGTGTCGCCCCTGCTGGATCTGCCCCCGACCTACCGTCTCCCCGACGAGAACTCCGGCCGACGCATGGTTGCCGGCGGCCTCACGGGCGGGTTGGCGATTCTCGTGCGCGTCACCCCTCAGCTCACGATCGCACCGGAACTCCGCCTGACCACCGGCCTGATCACCGACGACCGGTACCTGGTGTTCCGCTCGGGCGTGCGCGCGATGTGGAGCTTCTGACGCGCCGCGGCCTACTCGTACCTCAGAGCGATCATCGGATCGACGCCGGTCGCGCGGCGCACGGGCACGTACGCGGCGGCGAGCGCGATGACGCCCAGCACGGCGGCAGCCGACGCGAACACCCACGGGTCGGCCGGCCGGGTCTCGAACAACACCGACTCGATCAACTGGGCGGCCGCGGCGCCCATGCCGGCCGCCAGACCGATGCCAATGACCGACACCTCCCGGACGACCAGCCCCCTTACCTGCGGCGAGTCGAGCATCGAGAAAATGGCCGTCGTCGCGCCAATGCCGAGAGCCAGCGACAGCACCGCGGTCAGCGTGTAGAGGGGGGCCGGAACAGGCTGCGGACGGTGAGTCGGATCTCGCGCATGGGCATTGGACGGCCGACCCTTATTACGAGTTGGGTACCGCGTGGTTAACCACCACATCATCCGCGCGATGGCCGCGTGGCATCCGCCTGCATCTGCAACGCACGACTGTAATCGGCCGGCGTGTCGATGTCTTGCGCGACGCCGGGATCCGGGACCTCGACATCTTCAACAACGTGCGCGCGCAACACCGCCTTCGCCCCTGTCGAGGGATCGGCCTGCCGCAGCGCGTCGAAGAGGCTGCGCTTGAAGATCACGGGATGCCCGTGCCGGCCCTGGTGGACCGCCCGGAGGATCGGTGCGGCGGACACCGCCGCCCGAGCGAGCAGGAGCTGCACCGTCGCGGGCGTCACGAGCGGTACGTCGACGAGTGTGACGAGCGCCGCGTCGACCGCGGGGCCGTCGATCGCGTCCAGCCCGGCAATCAACGACGACAACTGCCCCTCGTCGGCGCGGGGATTGACGACGGTCCGCCCGAACCCTGTTGCGGCGACCTCGACAATTGCCGCCGCGTCCCCCGACCGGACAACGACGACCGCATCGGGGGCGCCGCCGGCCCGCAGAGTCTCGAGAATCGCCCGCAGAAAGGTCCGACCGCCAGCCTGGAGCAGGGCCTTGGGACGCCCCATCCGCGTGGAGGCGCCCGCCGCCAGCACGATCGCGGGAATCATGGCGGGTGCATCGTACACCTTCGCCACGAGGCCGAATTTGTTGACTTTCGCGTAGGGATCTTCCTACACTGGCGGAATTTCCAGCTCAGCGTGGAGCCTCCGGGATTCCCGGGGGCGGCGTACGGCGCATCGGAGGACAGGGGTTATGCCTACCGGGACGATCGCTCGGCTTCTGATCGACAAGGGGTTCGGTTTCATTCGCGACGAGGGCGGGATCGAGCACTTCTTCCATCGCAGCTCCGTTCGCGGTGCCGTGTTCGAGCTCCTGCGGGAAGGCCAGCGGGTGGAATTTGCACCCGAAGAATCGGGCAAGGGACCCCGCGCCGGCGAGGTCCGGCTCATCGAAAACTGACGCGCGCCCGTCTCGAAACCCGGCGGGGCGGCGGGCGCCCCGCACCCGGGTCCTCCACTTGCCTTACCCTTGGATCCGATGGCTACCCTCCCCCGTCCGCGCAGGGCTGTACGCCGTGCAATCCTCGGGCTGTTCGTCCTCGCCGTGATGACGGCCGCGTGGCTGTTGTATTACGGCGGCCGCTACCTCCAGCACGAAGATCCCCTTCAGAAATCGGACGCCATCTTCGTGCTCGCGGGCACGCGTACGGAGCGGCCGCTCGAGGCGATTGACTTGTACAAGGAGGGGCACGCCCCGCTCGTCGTGCTCAGTCCGGGCCGCTCGGAGCCGGGCGAGCTCCTGCTCCGGCAACGCGGCATCCGGTTTCCGAGCGAGGTGGAGCTCGAGCGGGAGGCGCTGGTGCAATCGGGCATTCCGCCCGAGGCGATCATCGCCACAAACGGCTACGTGGACAACACGGCGCAGGAGGCGAACCTGCTCCGCGCGATGCTGAAAACCCACGGCTGGCGCCGCGTGATCATCGTGACCTCGAAGTACCACACGCGCCGCTCGGCGTACGCCTTCCGGCGCGGCCTCGAGGGCACCGGGGCGCAGGTCATCATGCGGGCATCCCGCTACGACACGTCGGACCCGGCGCGGTGGTGGCGCTACCGCGCCGACGTCCGGTACACCATCAGCGAATATCAGAAGCTGCTGGCATACCGGCTGGGGATCAGCGGCTGATCGCAGCACATAATCGGATCTGGAAGCGAACGGGGCCCGGTGGCCCTCCCGGTCTTCAAAATCGGTTGCTTCCCGCGTTGAGCGGGAGGGCTGGGTTCGACTCCCAGGCGCTTCCGCCAACCTTCTCTCACCTCCGCAAGGGACCGGTGAGCTTCTCAGGCGCCGCTCACCTTGCCAACGGACCGGTGAGCTTCGGTTGGCAAGCCAGGCCGCTCACCTTGCCAACGGACCGGTGAGCTTCGGTTGGCAGGCCAGGCGCCGCTCACCGTGCCAACGGACCGCGACGCGAGGGCGGACCTCAGAGCAGTTTCAGAACTGCCGCCGTGTCCGACAGATTGTCGAACACGATCTCGGCGCCCGTTTCCCGAAGCTGTTCGACCGTGTAACTCCCCGTCGCCACCGCGACGGCCATCGCCCCCGCGACGCGCGCGCACTCGACGTCGTTGGGCGTGTCTCCGATCACGATGACGCGCGACGGGTCCACATCGGCCACGCCCGCCTCTCGCGCCCGCTGGATCGCCACCGGCACCAGGTCGTTGCGGTTCGGCGAATCGCCGCCGAATGCGCCGCACGGAAAATACTTCCACAGGTCGAAGTACTCCAGCTTGATCCGCGCGCCCTCGATGAAGTTCCCGGTCAGCAGGCCGAGCGCCACGTCGTCGCGCCGCTGGAGCGCGTCGAGTAGCGCGCGGATCCCAGGCATCACGTCCTTGACCCCCGTCCCCCGCAGCTGGATCTCCTCGGCGAGGTGCGCGGCGTACCGCCGGCTCAGCCGATCGAGCAGGGGGCGATCGAGCGGCAACGCGTGGTTGTGCATGACGTCCGCGAGGATGCTCCAGTCCGTGCGGCCTGCGAACTCCACGCCGTCCATCGCGTGGTCGTGGCCCACGACGTCGGCGCATGCGCGGTTCATGGCTCGCCACCCGGCGCGGCCGGTCAGCACGAGCGTCCCGTCAATATCGAAAAGAATGAGGTACATTACGCGGCGGAGGCAGAGTGATGAAGCAGCATGCAGTGATCATACTTGGGGTGGCGGTCGTGCTCGCGGGCGCGGCGGTCCGCGCCCAGAATGCGCCCGCAAAGCCGGCGTCCGGGGCCGGCATCGTCCGCGCGCACGCGGCCATCAAGGGTGAAGGCATTACCGGCACGGCCGATTTCGTCGAGTCGCAGCAGGGCGGAGGCAAGGTCGTGACGATCACCATGACGGTGTCGGGCCTGAAGGCGGGCATGCACGGCGTCCACCTGCACGCCGTCGGCAAGTGCACCCCCGACTTCGCGGCCGCCGGCGGGCACTTCGATCCGGGTCCGGCCGGCAACACCGACCCCGATGCGAACCA
>JANOJK010000107.1:0-8656 GCA_031408165.1 Acidobacteriota bacterium
TCGCAGGCTGAAGTGGCATTCCACAAGGGGGTCGAACTGGCCGAGATCGAGTGGACCGACGAGGAGTCGGTCACGTACGACGATTACCTGGCGGACTTCAGCGCAGCGTTTCATGACCTGCGACACGCGCACGGCTTCCGCAGGTGCCTGGATCCGCGGAGCTACGTCGCTTCGCAGTCGCTCGCCGAGCGCCTCCTCGAATCCGGCGCGCTCGGCATCGTCTACCCGAGCGTCCGCCACGAAGGCGGAACGTGTTTGGCGTGTTTCCGCCCCGCGCTCGTCACCAACGTGCGGCGCGACGCCACCTACCGGTTCACGTTCACAGGGGCCCGCGAGCCTGTCGTCACAACAGTTTCTTGAAGCACGCCAGCGACCGGACGCCGCGGAGCCTGGAAAAAGAGACGTGATCGCGCGTCACGATCTCTCGCAGAGCGCGCCGAAAAGCCGAGGACGCAAAGGCACGTCAGGCGAGCCGCGCTTCGCGCGGCGGCAGGGCCAATCGAACAGGGAAACAAGCGGCACGCGCGCGTCATAGGTGGCGCTTGTTTCCCGGTCCGATCGGCCCTGCTACGGCCGGCCAGCGGCCGGCCTCGCCTGATCCTAAGCAGTCCACGACGACTCGCAATGGCTCCCCGCCCTCGGCTTTTCTGCGTGCTCTGCGAGAGATCGTCGTGACAAGCAGCCCCAACTCTTGGGTTGCATTCGGCCGTCATCAGGTCGAGAGCATAGCGCCGCTCGCGCGACGCCGGCGCCACCACGACAGAAACTTGCGCGCACCGATGTGCGTCAGCACCAGCAGCCCGAGTCCGCAGACGAGTCCGATCAGGATCACCCAATTGCCGCCGGCAGGCGCGCCCGTGGCGGGGAACTTGATGCCGAGGCTCGTCGGCATGCTCCCCTCGCCGTTGACCACCCAGAAACCGACGTTGTCGGGAAAGATCGGCTTGAGCGCGCCGATGAGCAGGAACGCGGCGCCCGCCAGGTACCCGGTCAACAGCCCGAGGGCCGCAAGGAACCCGAGCACCGTCGTCGCGGCAAGGTGCGCGAGCGCGCGCACCATGGGCACGAAGCGGCCGGTGATCACCGCCTCGTCCAGCGTGTGCTCGGCCGAGTACGCCTGGGCGACGCGCAGCGGCGGACCGAGCTCGGCGAGGATCTGTTCGAGCGCCGCGCGCTCGCCGGAGGAGGCGGACACCGCGGCAATGCGTTCCCGCAGGTGCGACTCGATCTCGCGCGCCGCGTCGCGCGCGACCTCCCGCGGCAGCCCGAGATTCAGCGACCGCTCGAGGACGAACAGGTAGCCTCTCACGCGCGATTCGCCCGCCTCAGTGAGGATCACGGATGCCCCTTTTCTGCCGCGGCCATCAGCCGGCCGATCTTGCCGGCAAAAGTCCGCCATTGCTCCTTCATCTCGCCGAGGCGGCTCACCCCGAGCCTGGTGAGGCGGTAGTACTTGCGGGCGTGCGGCGCTTCCCCTTCGACCCATTCCGCGGCGAGCAGCCCCTCGCGCGTCAGCCGCGCGAGGATCGGATAGATCGTCCCCTCGGTGACGACCAGATCGGTGAACGCTTCCAGGTGCTGGATGATGGCGAGGCCATACTGCGGCCCCCTCGAGACGGTCAGTAGAATGGCCAGGTCGAGGCCGCCGCGCCGAAGCTGTTCCTGCCATGTGGAGATCGTCATACCTTGTGTCACAAGGCTTTGACGACAATCGCGGGTCGAACGTTCAGCGGTCGCTACTGGACCGTCAGGGCGACTTCATAGTAGTGCCGCAGCCGCAGCGCCTCTTCCACGAGACCGGCGGCGCGGCCCTGGCTCGCGCCGGCCGTGCGCCGTTCCATCCATCCCCGGTAGCGCAGGCGGTTGCCCGGTTCGTCGCGCCACCGGAGGCGCTCGTAGCCCAGGCCGATCGCGGTGAACGCGTCGCGCGCGCGCCGCAGCTCTCCCGCCTCGCTGATGCCGTTGTGATTGACGTCCACCCAGAGGACCAACTTGTCGTACAGTGCGTGCCCTTCGTGAATCGAGCCGCTCGACGGCGCGCCGCTTGCCTTGACCATGTCGAGGAGCGCGGTGCAGCCGTTTTTCGCACCCGGGCGCGTTTGCGCGCCGAATAGCTCCGTGCCGGACGTGATCCGCCCGTCGCCATTCGCGTCGAGCGCCAGGAACGCGACGTCCGTTCCCCGCTCCGGCCACCCCACCTGGTCCCTGTCGCCGTCGCCGTCGATGTCGAACATCACGCCGTCACGCGCGGACGTCAGTCTGAAGTCCCCGGCCCCGTCGGTGAGCGGCAGCAGGAGGACGCTGCCGTCGGGCGGCCGCTCGACGGGCGGCTCGTGAACCTGGAGATTGAAACTCGGTGGCGGCGCCGCCGGCGGCGGCCCCTGTGGAACGGGATCGATGACGGACCGCGTGAACAGCGGCAGAAAAAGGAGCGTCAGGAGGGCTTTCCGCACGGCGGCGCACCCGCCCTACTGGAGCAGCGGGGACGCGGCGCCGATCAGGATCTGACCGTCAGCGCGCGGGGCGCTCTCGGTTGGCGGCGCGGACGTGTCGATCGACAGGATGGTGTTGGCGCCCACGCGTTGCCCGCTCGACGGCAGCGGTCCAGCCCGGCGCCTCCCGGCGATCAGGGCAACCGCCAGCAGCACGCCCAGGCAGAGGCCGATCCCCACCGACTGGCCAATGCGAGGGACGAAGATGGCGACGAGGAGGGCCATCGCGACCAGGCCCAATCCCCCGACACCCATGACCCGGATCCGCGCCGCGTTGATGACGTCGGTCGAGAACGGCTCAAGGCTGGACATGTGCGCCTCCTGCCGAGCATTGTGGGCCCATCAGGGGGCATTGGCAAGCCCGTTGACGACGCGCTGGTACTCCGCCGCCAGCTCGCCGTCCGCTGTGACCAGCAGCCCCAGATCGCGCAGCAGGCCGTCGCGGATCCCGTAGATCCAGCCGTGGACGGCGAGGGGTTGCCCGCGCCGCCATGCGTCAATCGCGATCGTCGTCCGGCAGATGTTCGCGACCTGGTCGATGACGTTGAGCTCCGCGAGCCGATCCGTGGCCTGGCCGTCCGTCATCCCCGGCGTGAACAGGTGCGCGTGCCGTTCGGCGACGTCCTGCACGTGCCGGAGCCAGTTGTCGATCAACCCGAGGCCCGTGCGTTTCCAGGCCGCCTCGATGCCGCTGCAGCCATAGTGGCCGCACACGATCACGTGCTCAACCCGCAGCACGTCCACCGCGTACTGGAGCACCGAGAGGCAGTTCAGATCCGAGTGGACGACGACGTTGGCGACGTTGCGATGGACGAACAGTTCCCCCGGGACCAGTCCGACGATCTGGTTGGCCGGCACGCGGCTGTCGGAACACCCGATCCACAGGTAGCGCGGCGCCTGCTGCCGGACCAGCCGCGTGAAGAAGCCGGGATCCCGTTCCTTCTGAGCTTGGGCCCACTCCCGGTTGTTCGTAAACAGCTCGGGTAGGCGGCTCATCCTGAGTACGCCCGTTGCAGTTCGCCGATGTCGATGTTTGTCATGGGCGCTTTAGCGGGCCATCCCCGGGTCGCTCGCCTCCGCGAACGCGATGTGATTGCCGTCGAGGTCAACGATCATCAGCGTTCTGACCCTGGCGCCGGAGGACCGCTGGCTCGTGTCGATGCCCAGCGTCCCGACGTGTGCGATGACGCTGTCGATGTCGCTGACGGCGAGCGTGAAAGAGCCGCCGCCCGCGCGTTCCGCACGTTGATAGATCTGAAGCCATCCGCCCCGCTCGAACTTCCACTCGGCAAGCTCGGGCATCGGCCTCGAATCGGCGGGTCTTTGAAACAACTCTTCGTACCAGGCAGCCGCCGCGCTCAGGTCTTTGACCGCCACGCTTGCGAGCACGTTATCGATCGACACTCCGCGACCTCCTGCTCAGATCCGCGTCGCTCAACGCAGAACATAGCTCGCCAGCACGCTCTGCACCGCGTAGATGCTCAGCTTCTTGTGAGCCCGTCGAGCAATCCCATCCTGCCCCTCCGACGTGAAATGGTGATCCCTCGCGTCAGTCCTTCAGCTTCGTTGACGCCACTACGCGCGCGTTCTCGATCACCGCTGCATACGCGTAGCCCGACCCGAGGTCCTTGTCGAGGACCACCGTGCCCGTCACGGTGATCGTGTCGCCGACGGTCACCGCGACGTCGGGGGTCGTCGTGACCGTGATGTCGTTGGATGCGTCAGCCGCTTTCCCGGTGCCGTCCTGGAGGTGGATCCAGTTGTGGCCGAGGATGCCGGCGTTGAACTTCATCACGCGGCCGCGAACCGTCACGCTCTTCCCGGCGAGCGCTTTGCGGTTGGCCCACAACTGCGCGATGGACGTGCCGCCTGCGGGTGGCGACATCGGCGTGAGGACCTGCGCCGGTGGCGCAGAGGCGCTCGTTCCGTGACTGCTCATTGGCTGCGGGGGTGGCGGGGGCGGCGAGCCGGACGCGGCGGCGCCGGCATTTGTCGCCTCTCCTTCACGCGCGATCTGCGACACGAAGTAAAGAAGGGGAAAGGTCCGGTTGAGACTCTGGCTGTGGAAATTCGTCATCGGCATCTCGAGCCGGACGACCACCCGGTCGCCGATTTTGACCGGGAACTGGGGTGCCGCGGCCCACAGCTCGCCGGAGGCTGCCCGGACGCGCACGTACGTGTACGACGCCGCGTCCATGGTTTCGAGCACGGGGCCCGTGACCGTCTGGCCCGCCGCCTGGCCCGCCGGCACAGCCGCGCTTGTCGCGGCCGGGGGCGCCTGCGTGGACTGGGCCGGCGCCGGCTGCGGTTTCGAGCACGCCGCGGCGACGCCGAAGATGACGATCACAGGAATCAGAGAGCGACAGGGACGCGAAGCCATCACGGGAACCTCGCTACGAGGATACCCCGACTTGCACCGCATGAGCGTTACTCGCGAGCTCTAGCGCAGTCGCGCCGGTTTCGAACGCGCCAATGGGGAACTACAGCGCACCCGGCGGACGGCCTATGGCGACGTGAGCTGGCTCAGCACGTCCTGAAGGAGCTCCAGGCGCCATCTCCCGTTGTCGGGGTTGTGATAGCCGATGGCGCGCTGCTCGGGCGACAGGCTGGCGAAGTCGGCCGCCGGCTCGAACGACGTCCCTTCGTGCCACTCGTTGAAGGAATTGATGTAGGTCACGAAGAATCCGCGCGGCGCATTGGCGAGCTGCGCATCGAGCTGGAGCCTCAGCGACGTGTGCAGCGAGTCCAGCACGCGTTGGCGGCTGGCCTGCAGCGCCGCCGCGCGCGCGTCCGTGCCCCATCCGACCGGCTCGATCGGCGGCTCGAGCGGCAGCGGCGCAAAGCACTCGCCGAAGGGAGGCCGCTCGGGATACCGATCGAAGCCGGGATTGACGTTGAACGAAAAGAGCAACTGCGCTGAGGAGAACGTGGCGGCGGCACCCGGCCAGTTCGCGGGGCGGTAGAAGGGATCGTAGATCGCCATGCCATCGAACCCTCCGGCGGCGGTGCGCGCCGTATCCAGCGAGTCCGCGAGCAGCACGGGCGGAAGATCCGCGCGCAGCGTACGCCGCAGCGACTCGATCTGCCGCCGCCAGATCGCGTCCTCCGTGAAATCCGGGACTGGAAACACCCGCCCCCGGCAATCGGTCGTCGTCCGCGGGACGATGGTGCGAAACGACTTGAAGACGGGGTGCGCCGTCCCGTCCGCGTCCTCGAGCAGGAGGAACGCGTCCCACCGGCGCTTCTCGCCGTATTCGCGGATCAGGTACAGCACGTCGTCGGCAAGGCGGTTCGCGCGCGCGTCGGCGTACGGTTCCAGATGGAAGGTGACGTGGATGTCGTGCGCGCGCATCACGTCCATGATCAGGGGGACGGCGCGGTCCACCTCGGTCCCCTGGCCCCCACCAGCTCAGATTCACCGCGCCGGCGCCGGCCTCGGCGATCCAGCGGGCGTGCCGCTCGATCGCCTTCGCGTCGCGCGAGTCGTACGGTCCGATCGCCGGAATCGCGAACGACGCGATGTCGAGGGGAGGCTTTCGACCGCCCTCGTCCCAGTGACGCCAGGGATCTCCCTGGTACCACGGGTAGTACTCGAAGATGAAGTGCCGCCGGAGATCCCGGAACACCGCGAGCCGGGCAGCGAAGCGGCGCCACTCCGACGGCGACGGCACCGGCGACCCGGGCGAGGGTCTGGGCGGACGCCGGCGCTCGCGCTCGTCTCCCCCCTGGAACAGCGAGGGATTGGCGCGTGCGACCGCTCCGACCGAGGAGTCGCCGTGCCACCCTTCCGCCGGCACCGGGAAGCCGAGCGAACGGCGGCTGGGCAGCGCACGCCGATCCCCGAGCCAGCCGGCGCTGAGGATGCCGCCAGCGGACGGACGCGAAGCGATGGCGGCAGGCACGGCAGCGAGCGAGGCAGCCATGAACCGGCGGCGCGACATGTGTCTGGACATCATCGACCTCCGTTCGGCAACGGCTTCACAAAGGTACAGAAAGAAGTCGGCGAACGGAAGAGAGAAACGGCCGTCGGTTGCGGGCTATTTCGGCTTGCCCGTCATGGGTACAAAGCGCACCGGCAGCGTGCGCAGAGTGTCCATACCGGTGGGGGTGCGCCGCAGGATCCGCAGTTCCTGGGTCTCGGATCCGACCGGAATCGCCATCAACCCGCCGACCGCGAGTTGCTGCACCAAGGCGGCTGGCACCTCGTCGGGGGCCGCCGTCACCATGATGCGGTCGTACGGCGCGTGCTCGGGCCAGCCGAGGTAACCGTTGCCGGTACGCACGTGAATGTTGCGATAGCCGAGGGCCGACAGCGTTTCGCGGGCTCGGTCTGCCAGCGGGGCCACGATCTCGATCGTGTACACGTCTTTCGCGAGAACTGCGAGTATCGCGGCCTGATAGCCTGATCCCGTCCCGATTTCCAGTACGCGGTGCTCTGGCGCGATGTCGAGCGCCTGCGTCATGAATCCGACGATATAGGGCTGGGAGATGGTCTGTTTGTGGCCGATGGGCAGCGGAAAGTCGCCGTAGGACTCCGCGCGCAGCGCCTCGGGCACGAACAGGTGACGAGGCACCTTCAGCATCGCGTCGAGCACCCGTGCGCTGCCAATGTCGCGCGCACGGAGGTGCTCCTCGACCATGCGCGTGCGCTCGGCCTGCCAGTCGGTCTCGCCGCGCTGCGACTCGATCCCGGCACCCCCGCAGGCCAGACTGGAAATGACGATCGCGGCGCCGATCCCGAGGCGTGTCATCAGCGAACCCTCCAGGCCCCCGGCGGGACCTTCATGACGGAGTCCAGCACCGGACGGGCCACGGAGCCTTCACGCGAGGCCCCTATCCCTCCGCGGCGAGCAGCTTGCGAGTCGTCACCGCCTGCCCGACATGCCGCTGCGTGTGTTCGGCGGCATGAAACAGAAGGCCAAGTGCGGTCGACGGCAACTGCGCGCGTCCGACCAGTCGTGATTGACCGAGGGACGCCTGGTCCGTGCTTCGGAGCTGTTGCAGCGCCCGCTCGACGGCCGCGCCGACGCCGGCCAGCAGATCGTCGGCGGTGAGGTCCTGATCCGGATGCGATTCCCGCTCCAGCGCCTGGCGCTGAGAATCCGAGAGCATTGCGCCGCGCGCATACGTGAACAGGCGATCCAGGCTGCCGATGGCGTGCAGAACGTGGAAACCGACCGATGCCGCCCCGCTGCGGGCGCGCCAGATCTCCCCGGGCGTCATCGTCGCAAGCAGCGCTTCGATCTCTTCACGGCTCTGCAGGAGGCTGTGCGCCACGGGCTGCAGCATCGCCGGCATGTTCTCGACTGGCCCTCTCAGCCAGACTTCGGACTTTTGCATGTTCGTGACCCGCCATCCGGTCCAACGATGCGGGCGCTCATCATCGCACCCGCCCGCCGTTACCGCAACGACGCGGCATGCACGAGGGCGGCCCGTTGGGCTCGGGACAAGGACGACACCGAGGCGGCCAGTTGCTCGATCGCCGCTTCGACGACCTTGCGTTCGCGCCGGCGCAGTCCCCCGGGCGGGACCTCATACATGAACACCTGTCCGCTTCCGTCAGGCCCTGCCAGTACGCGATTCACCCAGACCATCCCCGGCCGGTCGCCCACGCAGGCCCACCCGTCCGGTGCTTCGACGGGACGTCGAGGCGATGGGGACGCCTTCCGAAGCGCCGTGTCCATCTCAATCACGAGCTGGGCGAGAAAGAAGGCGCGCACGGCCTCGTCCAGGTCGCGGAGGGCCGGTGCCTGGGCGAGCCGCTCGATCACGCCGGCATGCGCGCGGCCGACACTCATGGCCCGCGGGACGAGCACCAGGCGGTGGAGCGCGACGTGCGCCTTGGGAAGCGCGTCCGCGTACGCGAGCACGGTCAGGACCCCCATGTATCGGGAGGCCTCCATGGCCATGGCGGATGCGAGGGACTCGTTTCGCGAGGCCGTCTCGAGCGCGCGCCAGATGCGACGGCGTGCGCTGCGCGACCGGCCGAGAAAACTGAAGCGCGAGCCGCGCGCGGCACGGCTCACCGCCTCCAGGCCGTCCCTGGTTGCGGTCCATGTCGCGTAGGCATCGCGTGTGATGCGGCCGCGATACTCGAGACGTCCGCTGTTGACGCGGTACCAGCTCACGCCCCTCGTGTTGCGAAGATGATGCCCTTCGAATCC
>JANOJK010000137.1:0-2035 GCA_031408165.1 Acidobacteriota bacterium
AACTCATGGCGCTCGAACGTGGCGCGGACGTGGGCCGCGACGTCTTCCGGCTTCACCGGCTGGCTGAAGCGAAGGACGATGATGGGCGCGGCGTCGAAGCGGCCGCCGGGACGGTACCAGTTGGTCTCTACGAGGACGGCCGTCGGCGTCATGAAACTGAAGCTGAACGGGGCCGCCAGCTTGCGTCCGCTGACGGCGGTCGCACCCGCAGCGATCGTCACGTCGTACTTCGTCGCGAGAGGCAGCCGTTTTGCCGGCGTCAGGATCAGGATCGTCGTGCCGGACCAGCGATAGGTGCCGGCGACCGCGGGTGTGATGTGGAAAAACGCGGGTTTCAACCGCGCCGGCACGCGCCCGAGCGCCACCATCGGCTCGGAGAAGACGACGCGGATCTCGTTCCCCTCCTCGCCTGCCCGGATTTCACCCGTCGGACCGGCGCTGACGATGCGCAGCGCCGCACGAGACGGCGCCGGCGCCTGGGCCACGGCGAGAGCGGTAGTCAGAATGCAGAGGGCAGGAAGAAGGAAGGCCACGAGCAGTCGGCGTGTCATGGGTGTCCTGTGGATGACAACTGTTATGTTGGACACCCGTTCTTGAGTTGTGGATGCCTCCGCATTCGGGAGGACGGCTTAACTATGCGTGTGGAAGAACGCGCCCAGGATTCTGGGAACGAGCCAGCGCCGGGGCGCCGGTTTCTTCGCCGGCGCATTGGGGTCGGCGCGGCGATCGACGCCGTCCGGTATCAGGCGCGGATCGTCCTTGACCGTCGTTTCGTGGCCGATCAGCTCCGCCTGCGCGCGAATGACGGGCACCGAGCGGCGATCCCCGAGCGGGAACAGCCGGCAGAAGTCGTCCACGATCTCGTCGGGATCGAGTCCGACTGCCTTCGCATAGTCGCGAACGAACGCGCGGGCGTAGATACGCGCCGGCCAGCGGGAGAGGTCGTTGGACTCGAAGCCCTTCCACAGCTCGAGGCTGACATTGGTACGCGCGACGATCATTCCCAGCGAAATGCCGCGACGCTCACGCTCGCGTCGCAGCCGCGGCCCGAAAGTGTCCCGTTCAGACATGGCGAGTGAACTTGAGACGCAAGTCCCGCGCCGCCGAACAACCACGTATTTGGCCGGCTGTTGCCGATCGGCCGGTCCCGGCGCCCTACAATCCTGTAATCGGCATTACGATGATCGAACCTGCCATGATTGCGTGTCTCAGCTTTCATGCCGCGTACCGCTGCCGCCAGTCCGGGGCGTGCTGCCGCGCGGGGTGGACGATCCCGTTCGACGATGACGAACGGGAAAGCGTGCAGACGCTGCATCTTACCGGCGGTACGCTCGTCGCCGCCGAGGGCGGGCTGACCCACGCCGCGCGGGAGGCGGACGGCACGTGCACGTTCTTTGACGGCGACACGCACTTGTGCGCGATTCAACACGCCGGCGGGCACGCGGCGCTGCCCGTATCGTGCCGCATGTTTCCGCGCCTCGTGCTTCAGGACGGACGCGGCACGTCGATCTCGCTGTCGCATTTCTGCCCGACGGCCGCGGCGCTCCTGTTCCAGGAATCCGGCAACTCGTGGCTTCCCGTCGGCATCGTCGCCGCTCCGCCGGCACTGGCAGACGTCGGACCGCTCGAGGGGCTCGACGCGCGGGACGCGTGGCCGCCGTTGCTGCGGCCGGGCGTCATGATGGATCTGGAGAGCTACGCCGCCTGGGAACGTCTGGGTGTGGAGGTGCTGACGCGGGAAGGCGTTGGGCCGGCTGTCAGCCTCGACGCACTCGCCACCGCGACCGCCGGCATCACCACGTGGTCTCCGTGGGACGCCGATCCACTGCAGCACAGGGTCCGCGACACGTTCGGCCTGCTGACCCCGCCCCGGACCGACGACCTCGAGGTGGATGACCGCGCGATCAAGCGGTGGCTCGCGGCGCGGCTGTTCGGCAACTGGATCGCCTACCAGGGAGACGGGCTGGAGGCGATCGTCCGATACCTCCGCGGCTGCCTGTCGACCTACACCACCGAGCTCGCGCGGGACGGCGTC
>JANOJK010000152.1:0-5225 GCA_031408165.1 Acidobacteriota bacterium
CGCGAGCGGGTGCACGCGTTGCGACAGGTGCTCGCGCCTCTCGCCACGGCCGAGGCGCGCCGCCTCGAAGCGCTCGCCGATTACCTCGTGAAAAAGAGCATCTGGCTGGTGGGCGGCGACGGGTGGGCCTACGACATCGGCTACGGCGGCCTCGACCACATCCTGGCCAGCCAGCGTGACGTCAACATCCTCGTGCTCGACACGGAGGTCTATTCGAACACCGGCGGCCAGCAATCGAAGGCGACGCCGCTCGGCGCGGTCGCCAAGTTCGCGGCGGCCGGCAAGACGACGCAGAAAAAGGATCTCGGCCTGCTCGCCAACATGTACGGCCACGTCTACGTCGCGCGGGTGGCCTTCGGCGCGAAAATGAGCCAGACCGTTCAGGCGTTTCTCGAAGCGGAGGCGTACCCGGGGACGTCGCTCATCATCGCCTACAGCCATTGCATCGCGCACGGCTACGATATGGCCAACGGTGCGACCCAGCAGAAGCTGGCGGTTGACTCGGGCGTGTGGCCGCTCTACCGCTTCGACCCGCGCCGCATCGCCAAAGGAGAGCCGCCGATGCGTCTCGATTACGGACCGCCGAAACCGCTCGTCGCCGAGTACATGCGGAACGAGTCGCGGTTCCGTGTCGTCGAGCGCTCCGACCCCGCCCGTTTCCGGGGGTTCCTGAGAGACGCGCAGGAAGCGGCCCGCCAGCGCTACGCCGTGTACCAGCAGCTCGCGGGCATCACGGTGCCACGGGCCGAGGTGATGGCCGACGACCCCACCACTGCGGCCGCGGCGGAAGGGGAGGAGTAACGATGGACCTGAGTACGGAGTATCTCGGGATGAAGCTTCCCCATCCGCTGGTGGCCGGCGCGTCCCCGCTCGCCGATGACCTCGACGGCGTCAAGCGCCTCGAAGACAGCGGTGCCTCGGCCATCGTCCTGCGATCGCTCTTCGAAGAGCAGATCCGGCGGGAGCAGATGTCGGAGTACTTCAATCTCGACAGTCACGGCGAATCGTTCGCCGAGGCCACGACCTACTTTCCCAGCCCCCATGCCTTCGCGCTGGCACCCTTCCAGTACCTGGAGCACCTGCGGGTGGCCAAGGATGCGGTCCGCATTCCGGTCATCGCGTCGCTGAACGGCGCAACGCCAGGCGGCTGGATTGAATACGCCCGTCTGATGGCGCAAGCCGGCGCGGACGCGCTGGAGCTCAACCTCTATCGCATCGCGACCGATCCGGAGACGACGAGCGATTGGATCGAGCATCAGGCCATCGAAACGGTACGGGAGGTGAAGAAGGCCGTCACGATCCCCGTGGCCGTCAAACTGTCCCCCTTCTACACCGCGTTCGCCCACCTCGCCCGGGAGCTCGACCGGGCCGGGGCCGACGGGCTCGTCCTGTTCAACCGTTTCTACCAGCCCGACATCGACCCCGAGGCGCTGACCGCTACGCGCACGCTGCACCTCTCGGATTCCTCGGAATTGCGGCTGCGCCTGCACTGGCTGGCCATCCTCTCCGGTCGCGTTCGGGCGTCGCTCGCGGCCACCGGCGGCGTGCACACCGCGCTCGATGTCGTCAAGGCCACGATGGCCGGTGCGCACGTGACGCAGCTGGTGTCGGCGCTCCTGATCCACGGGCCCGCGCATCTCCGCAGAGTGCTCGACGACCTCGCGGCATGGCTGGAGGAGCACGAGTGGCAGTCGCTGGCCGAGATGCGGGGCAACATGAACCTCGCCAAGGTGCCCGACCCCGACGCGTACGAACGGGCGAATTACATGCTCATGCTGCAGGGTTGGCGAGGCTGACGCCGGGGACGGTTCGGACCGCCAACCAGAAGGGGCGGCAGGCATGATCGCCGTTGACGCGCTGCTCGCGGCGTACGCGAGCGGCTGGTTTCCGATGGCCGTCGCGCCCGGCGAGATCCGCTGGTATTCGCCCGATCCCCGCGCCATCATCCCGCTCGACGCGTTCCACGTCTCGCGGCGGCTGGCGCGCAGTCTCCGGCAACAGCGCTTCGAGGTCCGCGTCAACACCAGCTTCCGTGCGGTGATGCAGGCGTGCGCGGACCGGGAGGATGCGGACGGCGACTGGATCGACGCGGAGATCATCGAGAGCTACTGCGCCCTTCACGAGCAGGGATTCGCCCACTCGGTCGAGGCCTGGCAGGGCGGGGCGCTGGCCGGCGGTCTCTACGGCGTCGCGATCGGTGGGGCGTTTTTCGGCGAATCGATGTTCCACCGGGTGAGCGACGCGTCGAAGGCGGCGCTCGCCGTCCTGGTCGACCGGCTGCGCGGGCGCGGCTACACGCTCCTCGACACGCAGTGGATCACGGAGCACCTGGCGCAGTTCGGCGCCGTGGAGATCCCGCGTCGCCGCTATCTGCGGATGCTGGACGAGGCGCTGAAGGTGGAAACGAGCTTCAAGTCAGACGTGCGAACGAGCGAATAGCGAGTGAGCCACGCGAACGGAGCGTGCCGACGAAGCGGCGCGCGAGCGCGCGTGTCGGGGAGTCCGAGGGGCGAAGCCCCTCGGGTACTAATGGACCGTGTACGGCTCGCTGAGGGTAAAGGGGGCGACCCTCGCGTCGAAACACTCGCCGGTGCTGGTCAGCATCTGGTAGGTCCCCTCCATCACGCCGAACGGGGTATTGAGGGGGCAGCCCGAGGTGTAGGTGAACGACTCGCCCGGCGCGAGGGTGGGCTGTTTGCCGACGACCCCCGGACCGCGGACCTCTTCGACGTGGCCGGTGCCGTCGGTGATGGTCCAGTGCCGCGTCATCAGCTGCGCGGTTTCCGTGCCCTCGTTCGAGATGGTGATCGTGTAGAGGAAGAACCACTGGTTCTGCGAGGGCTGCGACCGCTCAGGCGCATACTCGGATTCGACCCGTACCTTGATGCCCCGCGTGATCGCCTCGGACGTGAACATACGCTTCCATGATGCCATAAGCCGCAGAAGACCCGGAACGGCGTCAGCGGCGGAGCGCGCGGATCACGCAGCAGAGTTCGGGTTTGTGGCTCCGCGTATTGCGCGTATTCTGCGGCCATGTCCGAACCGCGCGATTGGCGGCCTGACGCTGTCGGCCTGTGCGCGATGTGCGCCCACGCGCGCGTGATCGTGAGCGACCGCGGCTCCACTTTCTACTTCTGCGAGCGATCGCAGACCGATCCCCGGTTCCGCCGCTATCCGCCGCTGCCGGTCGTTGCCTGTATTGGCTATGATGAGAAGGCATGCACAGGATCCAACCCGCCGCGTTGAAGCCAGGCGTGTCGCTCGAGGACATCCGGGACTCGGGCCGCGACGCGGCCGCGGCCAGCGACGATCGGCTGATCCGCGGTACGGCGCTGATCTTCTGGAACCGGAAGAGCCCCACGCCGCAGAAGCTCGACGCCATCGACACCGATCAGATCACACCCGCGGCGGATTGCGTGTCCGAGAGCCTCGAAACCCTGGACGAGCGATGGAAGGCGGGTTCCTTCCGCTACCTGATGCCCGATTTCCGCGCCCGCGTGCACCGCGGTGAGACGTTCGTCATCGCCGGCGACCGTTTCGCGATCGGCTCCTCGCGCGAGATGAGCCCGGCGGGGCTGAAGGGGGTGGCGGAGGAAGTCGGCCGGCAACTGGTCATCGTCTGCGGCCACAACATGGGGGACATTTTCCGCCGGAACGCGTTCAACCTCGGCTTGCATGTCGTGCAGAGTCCCGACGCGGTGGCGGACGCGCAGGACGGCGACCAGCTCACGTTCGATCCGGTGACGCGCCAGCTCGGGAACGTCACACGAGGCAAGACCTACCAGCCGGTCCCGCTGTCGCCGAAGGAAGAAGAAATCCGCCGCGGCGGCGGCATTTTCGAAGTGGGCCGCCGCGAGTTCCGCCGCTCGGTCGCGACCACACCCGCCATCGACTGGCCCGACGAGCATGCCGCTCGAGGCATGACGACGACGGAGCAGATTCTCTGGGCGCACCGCGTCGACAAGGATCTCGAGGCCGCCGCTCTGCGGCCCGGCGCCACGCTGCGCGTGTATGCGGATCTCCTGCCCGCCTCGGACGGCACCGCCCCCTTCTCGATCCACACCTTCAACCAGATCACCGGCGGCACCACCATCGCGCCGCGCCAGGCGGCGATCGCGAACGATCACTTCGTGTTCACCGGCAGCGCCATCGACGACAAGCAGACCGGCATCGGGCGCGAGTTCGCGCGGCTGCAGAACCTGCGGAAGCCGTACTACGCCACCCCGGGCGACGGCATCTTCCATTTCTACTTCCCCGAGCAGGGACTGGTGATGCCGGGACAGTTCATCCCCGGCGCCGACTCGCACAGCCGCGCCTACGGCGCGTACGGCGCCGTCGGCATCGGCGTGGGATCGACGACCCTGGGGTTCGGCTGGGCGACGGGCTACATCTACGTCACGCTCGCGGCAGCGCGCCGTGTCGTGTTCGGCGGCCGCCTCCAGCCCTGGGTCAGCGGCAAGGACATCGTCCTCGAGCTGCTGCGGCGATGGGGCGCGACGCAGTCGCAGGGCATGTCGGTCGAGCTCGTGGACGCGAACATGCAGCTGCCGATCGCGTATCGCAACACGATCGCGAACATGATGGCGGAAGCCGAGGCGCTGAACGGCATCTTCGCGCCCGACGAGACGACGTACGAATGGTACCGGCGCAAGGGGATCACGGATCTGCCATATCCGCGGTTTGCCCCGGGGGTAGACGCGCGGTACGCGATCGACGAGGCCGTGGACCTGTCGGACGTCCGGCCGATGATCGCCAAGCCGTTCAGTCCGGGAAACGCGTTTCCGGCCGAGGAGGTCGCGCGCGAGCGGATCACGTTCGACAAGGCGATGATCGGATCCTGCACCAACGGGAGCTACGACGATCTGCTGCAGGCCGCGCTGGTGCTGCGCGCGGCGCGCGGTGCTGGGGTGACGAAGGTCGACCGGGAGTTCCGCATCTTCCCGGGGTCGGGAGGCGTCGGCCAGCAAATCGAGCTGCCGGAGGCGCGGCTCGACGGCGAGTCGATTGCGGAGGTCTTCCGCTCCGTCGGCGCCGAAATCCGGCAGTCGTGGTGCGGCCCCTGTTTCGGGCAGGGCCCCGATTCACTCACCGCCGGACAGCGCGCGATCACGTCCTTCAACCGGAACTGGCAGAACCGGATGGGGCTCGGAGGTGAAGGCTACCTCGCGAGCCCCGCGGTCGTCGCGGCCTCGGCGCTCGTCGGCTACATGGCGCCGCCGAGTGAG